>JARRKW010000072.1:0-9490 GCA_037387645.1 Desulfuromonadaceae bacterium | reverse complement strand
GCTTCGTATTGGGTGGCCATTCGTTCATGTTGCCGCTCCGAGACGGGTGGAAAACCGGTTTGCTTGTCATTGACATGCGGCTCAAAGGGGTGAAAGCAATTATCGTCGAAATTTTTAACACCGACGGCGGAATAATCGTTTGCTGTTGTCTAAGTTGCCGAAAAAACAGCAAATTGTTTGTGGCATGATAATTGTAAAACAGCATTGATTAGGCATTTTTAGTTTGATTGTTCGCAACGGCGCGTCACAGGTTGTTCCGCCGGCTCCGGTACCGGTCGCAGTATGCGTCCATTTTCAGTCCTTCATTCGCTGAGGTTGTATGTCTGCTTGGAATTGTACTGATCAGCTCAAATTTTTGGGCAAGATTGCCGAGGTGATCATTGCCAGCGACGATTTGCCGACGATCGGTCGACTGGTGGTGGATTTGACCGTCGAATTTTTGGAGGTGGAGACCGGTATCCTGTTCTGGGTCGATAATGCCGACGAGCTCGTTATCCTCGGGGCGCATGGTCTGGCTCGCGAAGATCTGGCTTGGCGCGGACGGGTGGGGCAGGGGCTCGCCGGTACCCTGATCGCGGATGGCGTAGCCGTAACCTGTCATGATCTGTCCGGCGATTTGCGTTTTTGCCGACTGCCGGAGGAACCGGCGGCGACTCGGGTTTTCGCGGCCTGCCCGATTATGGGCAAGGATCGGGTCCTTGGATTATTGACCCTGAACGATTCGGTCGGCCAGCGGGTTTTCTCCCCTGCGGAATTGGCGTTACTGCAAGCCATATGCGCCCAGACGGCCATGGCCATGGAGAAAATCATGCTGGCCCAGGCTTATCGGCAGAAATCGGTGGAAAGCGAAGAGGCTAATCGCCGGTTGATCGACCAGGACATTGCCCGCACCGAATTCTTGACCCGGGTTTCCCATGAACTGAGAAATCCCCTCAACGCCATCAAGGGAGCAATTCATCTGCTGCAGAAGTCGGGGCAGGCTCCGTTTGAAAAGCGACGGGAATTCGAAGACATTGTTGCCACTGAAACCGATCGTCTGCTGGCCATGGTGAATCGGCAGCTCGATTTCTTGCGGATTGAAAATGAAAGCCGACTGCTGCGTAAAACCTTTTTTTCCCTGACCGCTTTATTGCAGGAGGTGCTCCATCTGAGCAAAGGACAGCGTGAGGGCAGCTATCGGAATTTGCGGATTGAGCTGAATCTGGAGGTCGAACCGGGGGATATCGTGGGCGATAAAATACTGGTCGGCCAGATGATCACCCATCTGCTGGATGGCTTGAGTGCCTATGTGCGACAGGACCCTCGGGTGCGGATTTCCATGCGGGAAAACGCCGATGTCAACCTGCTGTTCCAGGTCAGCGACAGGGTTCCCGAGAGTCTGCAGCAGGAATTGCTCGCGGTGAAAAATATCTATCAGGCCGATCGTCCTGAGGAAACGGTTAAGTTCTATCTGGCCATGAAGGTCGCTGAGAGTCATGGTTGGCGTCTTGAGGTTAGCAATAATGACGAGGGTTTCCGGGTCGGCCTGCGGATTCCCCGGGCGGAGCACATGCGTCGGCAAACGGCTCTGGATCTGGTTATGGACCGGTTGCTGGGATTTGTTGCCGAACTGCTCGGCGTCGACACCTGTTCGCTCATGTTGAGTGACGAGTTGACCGGCGAATTGACCATACGGTCGGCCCGGGGACTGGACGAGTGGATTGTGCAGCAAACACGGTTGCAACCGGGGGATCGGATTGCCGGTTGGGTTGCCCTCGAAGGGCAGCCGCTGTTGATTGAAGATATTGAAACCGATCCACGCTTCGGCCGAAAGAATGTTGTCAGTCAATATCGTTCGAAATCCCTGTTGTCCCTGCCCCTGTTTATGGAAGGGCAGCCCATCGGGGTCATGAATCTCAACAACAAAAAAAGTGGCGGCGCTTTTTCCCAGTCCGACCTGGCCCTGGCGACGACCCTTTGCGAGCGATTGACCTGCCTGATCGACAGGGCTTCCCGTAATCAGACCCCCGAGGGGGATTTGAAGGAGCTTTTGTCGGGATTGGATAAACTGTTGGTGGCGGAAAGCCGCTATGCCAAAAAGCACCGACGGTATAGTGAGCTTATGGTGGCTCTGATGGAGAATCTGGGTGTGAGCCAGGACGAGGCCGACATCTCACGCTATGTGTCGCTGGTATATGATCTGGGACTGATGACCATTGAAGACAAGCTGGCCGGCAAGGGACCGCTTTCGGCCGTGGAGTCGCGGGCCGTCAGAATTCATCCCGAGGTCACCATCGGGATGCTCTCGGCGCTGGAGTTTCCCGACCAGGCCCTCGAGGCGATTTTATACCATCATGAACGTTTCGACGGGACGGGATATCCCCAGGGGCTTAAGGGGAACGACATCCCGTTGATGGCCAGGGCTTTGGCCGTGGTCGATGCCTACTGCGCCATGACCGAGCCCAGGCCGCACCGCGGAGCGCTCAGTGAAGACGCGGCCCTGGCTGAACTCAAGAAGGGGAAAGGCAGTCTGTTCGATCCTCGGGTGGTCAAGGCTTTTGAATTGTCCTTGGCGGCGTAACCTCGTTCAACGACAGAGGGGAGGCTGTTTTCGTCTCGTTCCGAGGCGGGTGCATTTTATGCCGGTGCAACGGTTCTGTGTTACACTTATCTGATAAGAGTTGATATTTTATTTCGAGGCTTCCGGTGACAATCTCCTATTCCCAGTGTGAAATCATCCCGGTATTTGCCGGAGGTGGAACTCGATTGCCGGCTTACGTCGGTATTCTGAAAGCCCTGGAGGAATATGGGATCGGTTTCCAGCATATGGTGGGTACCTCCGGCGGCTCCGTGGTGGCTGCGCTCTATTGTGCCGGCTGGTCGGTGGAGCGTCTCCTGAAGCTGGCCATGGAGGTCGAGTTCTCCCGCTTCCGCGGCTTTTCTCTGACCAGCCTGATTCGTCGCGGTGGGCTTTCCTCCGGGGATGCCTTCGAATGCTGGCTGGATGAACAGCTCGACGGTGCCCGTTTCCGCGATTTTTCCCGCGACCTGCATGTTGTGGCCACCGACGTGTTTTCCCAGGAACCCGTGGTTTTCGATCGGGAGACAACCCCGGACTTCAAGATTTCCACAGCGGTTCGTTTTTCGGTCGGTATCCCGCTGCTGTTCACCTACAAGCCTTTCGGCGAAAAGCTCCTGGTCGACGGCAGCATTCTGGCCGAAGACGCCCTGCGGCGGGATTGGGGCGGAACGGGAACCCCCCTGGTCTTTTTTCGTCTGCGGGCCTCCTCGACCCGCACCAGTCATTTCCGGAACCGTTATTTCCCCCTGCCCGAATATATCATCATGCTGATTCGCACCTTCCTGACCTCCCTTTCCCGGGAATATGTCTCCGACCTGTACTGGTCGAAAACCCTGCTGGTCAAAACCGAAGAAATCTCCCCCCTCGAATTCAGTCTCAATCGCGAGGACAAGGAACGCTTGTTTCATCTTGGCTATCAGACCGCCATCGATTTTCTGCCCCTGAAATTGAGCCGTATTTTTCCCGCTGAGGTTGTTTGACAAGGTTGAGTCTCCGTTGGCGCCCCTCTGTCGCCGGATGGCGACAGAGGGAAATCGCGATCCGGGTGTCGTGACGGGGAACTCCTTCCCGGTTCGGGATTTGTTGAGTTTTTGCGACATGGTCACCAAGTTGCCGTTATGTCAGGGGGAATTCGCTGTGCTGCCTGTCGGCGCCGGTGTCGGGCGGGACCACCGGCGGCTGAACAGGGCCGCCGGTGACGTCAGGTAACGGTTGGGTTGGCAGGAAGCCTGAAGCATTGGCGCGGCGCTGTCGCCTTGGAACGACAATTTATTGCGGTTAAAATGGGCGGTTGTTTTTTAAGTTGTTGAAATTAAATGAAAAAAATATATGGTGTGTTACTTGCAAAGAGATTAATGATATTTTTAATTTTTCTTCTTTATCTTTCTATTTCAAGATGGTATGTATGCATGGCGAAGGAGGGGGCCTGCTGGGTCGGCTAATACCCTGGACTAAAGGAACTCCTTTGACACAGTTTAAATTTTTACGTATCGAACAGCACCATCCCCTGCTGAAGGACGTCCTCTCCCTGCGTTATCAGGTCTATTGTCACGAGCGAGGTTTTGAACCGCCGGAAAATCATCCCGGGGGGCTTGAACGGGACGATTTCGATCAGTCTGCCGTCCATTTTGCCGCCGTTTCGGCACAAACCGGACAGGTGGTTGGTACGGTTCGCCTGATTACCCATTCCCAGCTGGGTTTTCCCATCGAGCACGCCTTTGAATTCAACCGGGACCTTTCCCACCTCAAGCGGGACCAGTTGGGAGAAATTTCCCGTTTGGCACTGTCCAAGGAATATTGCCGTACCTTCAAGGGGAGGCAGCGCTGGCAATCGGAAGCGGGATTGATCATCGACGGGCTGTTCCGTTGTCTGGCCCAGGAAAGCTGCCGGCAGGGGCTTACCCACCTGTATGCAGTGATGTCCCGAGGGTTGCCGATTCTGCTGGCCCGCAAGAAGATTCTTTTTTCCCAGATTGGCCTCGAAAAGGAATATCACGGCATGCGCAGTCCCTATGTCGGTGCGGTCAGGGATATCCTCAACAAAAATCCCGAGCTCGTTTTGGGCGAAAAAAGCCTGGAATGGAGTTCCGCGGTGGCCTGATGCCGAAGCTGGGCATCGGGTTCAGCAGGTCTCCGTTGTCTCAGCGTCAAGGTTAACCCTTCTCCGTCAAGATCGTCTCAATCCCCTCCCGGCGGAATTCGTGCCGGTGGAAAGATTTTCCGAAATTTTTCCATTCTTGCCTTGTGTCGAATTTCTGGCGTCGTAAACTTTCTTAAAGACCGTTTTGTCGTTATTGTTCGTGGCTCTTCCCCCAGGGGTGTGACAGGCTGCTGGAAGAGTTTCCATCCTTTCCCTTTTTCAAGTCCGGTTGAGGAAGAGTCGATTCTCCTCCATCTCACAGAGGTGGCATCGTAGCAATTCGATGTTGGTTTTGGTCGCTCATCCGGGGGCGTCACGAGTTATTTTTCAACGGCCTTGCTGTTTGTTGCAGGGACGGTTCGGTGGATCTGTTGGCCAAGGCGAGAGTAATTGGGGAGACAAGAGGTTTTGTTGCTGGATTTGCTGATTCAAGGGAAGAAGATTGTTGAATGCGAGAAAATTTTGACTCTTTTCCCCTCTCCGGATTAGGTAAATGAAGCTTTGGAATTTGCAATTTATCAGATGCCTGAATAACTTTGTTATGCTATTCTCCATGAAATTAATTTTTTATGTAAGATTACTCATAAAGGGAAGGGTGATGGGCATATCAAATGCATGAAATGGATTTGCTGATCAATAATGAGTTTTCCAGAAATATCGGCCTGCTCAGCATTGAGCAGCAGCGCCGATTGTTGGCTTCGCGGGTAGCGGTCGTTGGCGCAGGGGGGGTTGGTGGCCTGCATATTCTGACCCTGGCCCGTCTCGGCGTCGGCGCTTTCCATATTGCCGACCCGGATGTTTTCGAAGCGGCCAATGTCAGTCGCCAATATGGGGCCTCGCAAACATCCCTCGGGCGGAATAAAGCGGAAGTTCTGGCCGAAATGGTCCGGGATATCAACCCGCAGGCGGAAATTGTCACCTTTCCTGCCGGAGTTGACGACCATAATGCCGACAGTTTTCTTGATAACTGCCAGGTATTGGTCGACGGTATTGACTTTTTCGCCTTCAATATCCGCCGGATGCTTTTTGATAGGGCCCGGCAGTTGGGGATTCACGCGGTTACCTGCGCCCCTTTGGGGTTCGGCAGCACGCTTCAGGTTTTTGCCCCGGGTGGCATGGATTTCGACAGCTATTTCGGCACCAGTGACCAGCAGTCGTTGCTCAGAAACCTGGCGTCTTTTGCCGCCGGCCTGGCGCCCAACCCCTATCATATCGCCTATATGGATCTGGATAAAGTCGATATCAAGCAGCAGAAAGGACCGGCGGTCGCTCCCGCCTGTACTCTGGCGGCTTCCCTGTTGACCACTGCAATCGTGAAGATTCTCACCGGATCGCAAAAGGTTTTTGCGGTGCCTCATTAAAACCCCTTGCAGCGGTTGAAAACCTGGTTGATTTGTCGTCAGTTTCGTAAACGCATGGAAGGTTTGGAGGAATGAAAATACATCGTCTTCTCAGCTGGCTGATTGTTTTGTCGCTGAGTCTTGTCTTCGGCGTATCCGCCGAAGAGCTGTCCCCCGATGCCGATGAGGTGGCCAGGCGGGTCTACGACCGTGATGTCGGCCGGGATATGCACCTGCTTGGAACCATGGAACTGATCAGCGCCGGTGGGCAAAAACGTGAGCGTGAATATACCACCTTGCGCCTGGATACGGCGGAAGAACGCAAAGTCAAGATCCGTTTTACCGCCCCGGCCGATATCGAAGGCACCGGTTTTCTGGTGGTGGAGAATCTGGATTCGGCCGAGACCGAACAGCATCTGTACCTGCCGGCGCTGAAACGGACCCGCCGCATTGTCGCCAGCCAGCAGGGGCGCAGTTTCGTCAACTCGGACTTCACCTACGAGGACATGCGCCGCCAGCCGCTGAAAAACTGGACCTATCAACTTGACGAGGACACGGCATACCTGGGACGGCCCTGTTATGTTCTGGTCAGCGAACCCAAACCGACCACGGATACCCAGTACACCCGCATCGTTTCCCAGGTGGATAAAGAAACGTTCATTGCTTTGCAGATTGACTTTTACGATCAATAGAAGCGTCACTGCAAAACCTACCGGGTGGAAAATGTCGCCATGGTTGATGGTATCGCCACGGAAATGGCCGTGCGCATGGAAGATCTGTTGTCAAATCACGTCACGCGCCTGCTCACCAGGCAGGTTCGCTACAACAATGATCTTTCCGCAGTGCTTTTTACCACCCGGGCGTTGGAGCAATAGATCTATGAAAAGGTCCTTTTCGAATTCAAGATTGATTCCTAACCGGTTGTTTCGGCCGGCGGTTCACCTTTGCTGCCTGTTTCTGCTGTTGTGGTTTGTCGCTCCGTCCTCTGCCGCCGAGCTGGTCGGGTTGAGGGCCGTGCCGGCAGCGGAGGAGACGCAGGTTGTGCTGCAATTGGACAGTCCGATTCGTTACAGCGACCATCGGTTGCCCGCAAGTGGTTCACGTCCCGATCGCTGTTATGTCGACCTGTACGACACCCGCCCGGCCGCCGATCTGCCGCAACGTATCGAGCTTGGCGACGAACATGTGGACGTTGTGCGTACCGGCATTCACGGCACCATGTTCCGGGTGGTGGTCAATATGCGTCCGAACCAGGGTTGCAGTGTGCAGCACGATGCCGAGGCGCGTCGCCTTGTCCTCGTTACCCGTTCCCTGTCAGCTCCTGTCGCTGAACCATCGCCGGTCGCCGCAGCGCCGGCTGAGCCTCGGTCCGAGGCGGCTCCCGTGGAACAGGATAACCAGTCCGGGATTCCCGTTGCGGCTGGAGCGAAACAGGATAGCCCGCTGTTTTTTGCCGCGGCGCCACCCCCCGGTCCGGTTGTCGAGGACGTTTTCCCGCAACGCCCCTGGAGTATGTGGGGACGGATCTGGGGGTTCGGTGCCGGCGACCTCGAACAGGATGCGGCCGAAGATCAGCAGCTGCTGCGTTCGCGGAGTCGTCTCGGTCTGCAGTATACTTGTCCCTGGCGGGAGCGGTTCGAGTTGCAGGGGCGGGCTGCCGTCGAATGGGACGTGCTGGACTATGACAGTCAGGAAGCCGGTACCGACTCCGATCTGAATCTTTATGAAGCCCTGTTGAAACTCACGGCCGATCGTTGGGATTTTTCCATCGGGCGGCAGCGGGTACGCTGGGGGAAGAGCGATCAGCTCTCGCCCCTTGACAGCATCAATCCCGATGATGTGCGCCAGTTCATTACCCTGGATCTGGAAGAGCGAAAAATTCCCTCCTGGCTGGCGCGCTGGCGCCTGCATGGCGAAAGCATGAGTGCCGAAGCCATTCTGAGCCCCTGGTTCGAACGGTCGGATCTGGACTACTTCGATTCCGACTGGGCTCTTTATCGCAACCTGCTACAGATCATCAGAACCAACCCGATGGTGCCGCCGGCGCTGAAAGACTATGCCGCCGATCTTCAGGTGCATGAGCGGAAACCCGCCAATACCCTGAAGAACATGTCCGCGGGGCTGCGTCTGGCTTGGCGCACCGAGAACAGTGATTTTGCCGTCAGTTACCGTTACGGCTGGGAAAGTCTGCCCCATATTCAGAGTTTTCCGGTCAAAAATATCGCCGTTTCCGACGATCTTAACGGTGATCCCACCAGCTATCTCGGGACGGCGGTACTGACCGATGAGTCCGTCGAAGCCCGGTTTAAGCGGCAGCAGATTATTGGTTTCGAGTGGGAGACCGTTCTTGATCCCATCGGTTTTCGTGGGGAAATCGCGTACCTCGACCAGGTTTCCCTGCTGACTGAAGATTTGACCTCGGTCAGCAAAAAGGCCGCGCATCTGGTTGCCGGGATCGACTACACCTCGGTGGATGAATGGTATTTCAACCTGCAGACTTCCTGGTACCGGATATTCGATTACAGTGGGCGCATCCTCTATTTTGAACGAAACAATGTGGCCCTGCTGGGTGAGGTTCGGAAAACCCTCTGGCGGGGCAATCTGGAGCTGTCGACCCGCTACAACTATACCCTCAGCGACGGCGGCAGTTACCTGCAGCCCGCCGTCACCCTGAAATATTTCCCCAACACCGAAGTCGAAGTCGGCGTCATGCTTTTCGACGGGAATGAGGACACCCTGCTGGGCTCCTACGATCTGGCCGATCAGGTCTATGCGCAGGTCAAGTTTTCATTCTGATGAGGGGAGAGACACTATTCCATGTTGCAAAGACTTTTAGACAGAAACAGCCGGGCGGTCTTTAAATATCCCCTCCACTACCTGACCGTTCTCGTTCTTCTGACGGGCCTCTTCGGCTATTTCTACGCTCAACTGCCCGTTGAGACTTCCGTCGAATCCCTGATTATCGAAAATGATCCCGACCTGCTTTTCTATGAAAAGTTCAAGGCGCAATTTGGTGAAGACGAATTCCTTGTAGTCGCTTTTACCGGGCCGGAGATTTTCTCTGCCGAAACGTTAACATGGATCGCCCAAAAAAATGACGAACTGGAAAGCATTGAAGAGGTCCGTGAAGTCGTCAGCTTAACCACGGTCGAAGAGATTATCGGCACGGATTATGACTTCATTGTGCAGCCGTTGGTTGAACAGGGACCCGAAACCCCCGAAGGCCTGCTGCATATCCGTCAACGCGCCCTGGATAACCCCCTGATTGACGGGGCGCTGGTCTCCAATGACGGCAGCTCCGCCCTCTTTCTGATTCGAACCGAATCCCATCCCGGTGACGAAAGCTACGATGCCAGGTTGGTGGAGAAGGTGCACAGGTATTTCGCGGATGATGCCGGCGCGTCCCCCGGCATCGAATGGCACCTGGCCGGTTGGCTGGTGACGGATGTC
>JARRKW010000071.1:0-6145 GCA_037387645.1 Desulfuromonadaceae bacterium | reverse complement strand
GGCAACCCGCCGTCAAAGGGGAGCCGCCCATGCCATCGCACCCGGAAAGCGCAACGGCGGAGCAGGCAACGGCACGGGAAATCCCGCAGGGGGAAACGCGCGTCGCCGGGATAATCGCCGAAGCAACGATCCCGGCCGAGGAGAATGATCGCACCAGTCGCAAACCCATGAGTCCGATCCGTCGGAAAATCGCCGAACGGCTCCTGGAAGTCCGGCAACAGACCGCCATGGCCACCACCTTCAACGAGGCGGACCTGAGTCGGATCGGGGATCTCCGGCAGCGGCATGGGAAGGGTTTTCAGGAACGGCATGGGGTCAAGCTGGGGCTCATGTCCTTCTTCGTCAAGGCCTGCGCCGAAGCGCTCAAGGAGTTTCCCGAGGTCAACGCCCGGATCGACGGCAATGATATCGTATATCAGCATTTCTACGATATCGGCATTGCCGTGAGCGCCGCCAAGGGCCTCATGGTGCCGGTGATCCGCGACGCCGACCGGAAGGATTTCGCCGCCCTGGAAAAAACCATCCGTGATTTTGCCGAACGGGCGGCCAACAATCGCATCGAACTGACGGAGCTGGCAGGAGGAACCTTTTCCATCAGCAACGGCGGAACCTACGGTTCCCTGCTCAGTACGCCCCTGCTGAATCCGCCGCAGACGGCCATCCTCGGCATGCACGCCATTCAGGATCGCCCGGTGGCCCGCGACGGCCAGATTCTGATCCGGCCGATGATGAATCTGGCCCTGAGCTACGACCATCGGCTGGTCGATGGCCGTCAGGCGGTGGAGTTTTTGCTGAGGATCAAGGAACTGATTGAGGAGCCGGAGGAAATACTGCTGGAACTCTAACCCGGTCTCAATTGGAACTTGGCACAGAAGAACATAGGGGGGCCTTCTCGACCGCCAGGGAAAACCGTCGATAGTAGCCACTGATATCTTCGATAATCGCGGCTGATTCTTTGATCTGCCGAAGCAGTTCCAGAAAGGCGTGGCGTTCCCAGTCGTTTTCACTGTCGACGTTGATCCGCTGGGGATTTCTCCGGGTCGTCATGGCCCGGTTGTGCCCCTCGCCCACCAGCAGCAGCCAGGCATCGGCAATGCCTTCCTCGACAACCACCTCCGGTTGCAACTTTTTCTGGTCCACCAGAAAAATTTTCGCGGCAAACATATCGGCCAGCCGGCGAATCGCCGGACCATGCCGGGCAATGATTTCCAGCGTCCGTTTACTCTGGCTGATATCGATAAAGATCGCCACCTTGGCGCAGTGAAACTTCTCGTAATCCACCAATGCCTGAGCCTGAAGCATCGCCCTGTCCTCCCCGAAATCTCGCTGTCCGTCCTGTCCGCGAAATATCATACTAGCGCGATTTTCCCGCGGCGCAACCATCGCCGGATTTTTCTGCCGAAGCGACAGCAGCCGCCAGGGTTCTCACCACCGACCAAACCGGCCCGTCAGCGACGGCGCAAAAGAGAGCGGTCATACCAGTAGGGGTTGTATCCCGGCCAGAAGGGATCGTAATAGGGGGGCCAGGGAGAAGTCGGATAATAATACGGCGGATAGGGGTTAGATCGTGTGGATGATTGCCAGAGATGTATTTCGCCGATGGTGAAAACCGGGTACGGGAAATCCGTTCCCCTTAAAGGGCGCACTTCCTCGCCGACAACCTGGCCGGTCAGGGTAACCTGCAGGCCGGGCAGGAACAGTTCCGGGTCCAGAAACCGTTCGGTGCGGGCCAGGAACCGTCCCCCGGCGGGATCGGGATCGAGGGGGCGATCCCAACGCCCCAGGGTATATTGGATAATTTCCAATTCCGTGCCTTCGCGGTGGACCCGAACATCGACCAGCAAACCACCGAGCAGCAGGGTTTTACCCAGATAGGCGTTCGGATTCTGTTTATCCTGGGAGAAATCGAGCAGGGGATCGACCGCCAGTTTGGCCTCGTTGGAGATAACCGGGGCACAACCGGAGAACAACAGGGCCACCATAAGGCCGGCCAGCAAAAGCAAGCGGCTTTTCATTCTCAACCTCCCCGTTCAGACATTCCCTGCTTTCAGTCTATACCAGGCGGGCGCGCAGTCAAACGGCAGCCGGCGTTCACCCCCCGCCCGAGCAGCCGGAAAAGGAATTGATCCGTCGAATGAAAGCCTTGAGCAAACCGTAACTGCGGTGATTGAACTCCAGTACCAGCCGGGGCAACGCCAGCAGGTTGGGCTGATCGGCTTCTTCCGGCAAGGGTCCGCACAACCGGAGACGGGTGCCCTGTTGAATGATTTCACTGAATTCGTTTTGCAGAACATCGACCTGCTCTTCGCTCAACGGCTGATTGAGGCGAATAATCAGATTTTTTCCGACGAAGCGGCTGGAATGATAGACCCGGTAGAAATCATCGATCATCTGCACCGCTTCAACCGGATCGCGGGTGAGGGAAAAGAGACTGAAATCCTCGCCGGAAATCAGGTCTTTTTTAAGCAGGGTCTTCTTGATGAAATCAAACCAGTTTTCCCAGTAGTCGCCCCTGTCATCATCGATGAGAATCAGTGGTACCGGCGGATTTTTCCCGGTCTGCATCAGGGTCAGGGATTCCATGGCCTCATCGAGGGTACCAAACCCCCCCGGAAACAGGGCCACGGCATCGGCCTCCTTCAGAAACGCCACCTTGCGGTTGAAGAAGTATTTGTAGACAATGACGTTCTTCGACTTCTCCATGACCGGATTGGTTTCCTGCTCGAAAGGCAGACGGATATTGACGGCAAAGGAATTTTCCGCCCCGGCGCCCTCGTTACCGGCCTGCATGATGCCGCCACCACCACCGGTAATGGCCATGTAGCCCCGCTCCGCCAACAGGCGCGAGAACAGAACACACTTCTGGTAGATCGATTCACTCGGTTCGGTTCGGGCCGAGCCGAAAATGGTGACCTTTTTCCGATCCCGATAGGGCCCGAAGATCTTGTTGGTAAAACGCATTTCCTTCATGGTGGTGCGCATCAGCTTGAGATCGGCCAGATAATCATTCTCCCGGCCGGCCATGAGGGCACTGACAATCATTTCCCGGATCATCTCCGGATGATGGACGCCGACCCGGTCCATAAGCTCATCGATCAGAGCATCCAACTCGTTGTTGGAACGTGAAAAACTCAAAGGCATTGCTTGTCCATCTCCTTTAAACGCCAGCAAGATACGGCTCGGCCAAACCCGGAACCGGGTTTCAGCAGCGCGCCAGAAAAGGCCGGGGGCCCAATCGCTCGGCCCGAATCAACAAACCCTGCAGACTGGATCCGGCATACCGCTCATCGAATTCCCGATAAAGCCGCCGCAGCCGCCCTTCCAGCTGGTAGAAAAGCCGCACGCTCGCCTCCGGCAGCGCATTTTCCACCGCTTCACAATTGAAGGTGATACAATTAAAAGGCCGTCGTTCCACATCGATACGACACCCGGTTGCCGACAAAAACGGACAGCTGGTGGAAAAATCCGGTTCCGGCGGAGCCTCTTTGAAACACAGGAAACCGAGCAGATTGACCAGGGTCAGGTGATGCCGACCCCGTTCGCAACAGGCCCCACCGCAGACCCGACAGCAACCGGCCCCATCGGCCTGCTCGAACAGGCCGTGCAGTTGGCGTTGCAACCGGTGAACGGCCTGCAGCCGTTCATGCAGCCAAGCACGTTCAACATCGGCCAATACCGATAACTCGTCAGCAACACGCAGCACACTCTGCCGCCATAAGCGCAGATCGTCCATGGAACCTTCCTGCCCAAACCGGCCGCACGGAAAACCTCTTTCCCCGCCGGAATTCAAAAAACCAGCGGCACAACCTGAAAGGCTATGCCGCTGGGCGGCAAACGATGGCCGGAGACGCCCGTAAGCCGGGTTCTGTTCCCCGCCGAAGTTACCCGCGACGGGGTGATGATCATTCATCTAGGAACGCCGTTGCCGACGCCCTCAAGCAACCAACCCGGGAGTCTCGGACGGGCCGTCCTCAAACACTCCCCTATTTGGTCTTGCTCCGGATGGGGTTTACCGAGCTTTCGACGTCACCGCCGAAACTGGTGAGCTCTTACCTCACCCTTTCACCCTTACCTGCCTTCACCGAAGCTTCGGCAGGCGGTCTTCTCTCTGTGGCACTTTCCCTGGGGTCACCCCCGGTCCCCGTTAAGGACCATCCTGCCCTGTGGAGCCCGGACTTTCCTCCCCCCTGCCTTCGCCGTAGCGAAGGCGGGCAGCGATCATCTGGAAGTCTCCGACCATCCCCTTAATGATTCGACGTCATTCCGCCGGCAAAACATAGAGCAGGCGATTACAGTGCGGACAGCTCTGAATCTCCTGAATCATGAACAGACTGTTGAACAGCTGCGGCGGCAACTGCATGTTGCAGCCGCTACAGTTGCCATTACGCGCTTCCACCACCGCCACGCCGCCACGCCGTTCAAACAACAGCTGATAGCGTTTGCGCAACGGAACCGGCAGCTGATTCAGCAGCACATCCCGCTGCCCGGTCTTGTCGCCGACGGCCTGGTCGAATTCGGCCAAAGCCGCCGCGATTTCTTCCAGCCGCCGGGAGATCTTCTCATCAAGGGCGCTCAACTCGCCCTCTTTTTCTTCCCGGTCCCGCTTGAGTCCCTCGATCTCGCCATCCTTGGCGCCGATACGATCCTGCAGATCCTTATTGAGTTTCTTGGCCGTATCAATCTCCTTGAGCACGGCCACATACTCTTTCTGGGTCTTGATGGAGGGCAAGCGGCTTTCGGCCTTGGCGACGTTCTGCTCTTCCTGAGCCAATCCCGCCGCCAACTCACTGCGTTCGGTCTGCAGCTTGTCCACTTCGGCCGTTAAACCGTCGACCATGGTCCGCACCCGATCCAGATCCGCACCGAGCTCAGCATGTTCCTTTTCCAGTTCCTTTCGGCTGACCTGAATCCCATGCAGATTCTGATCGATGTCCTGTAGTTCCTTGAGCAGTTCAACCTTATCTTGCACCTTGCATCCTCCCTTGGCCGGTCTTTGGCGGCCGTCTGTTCTGACTATGGAAAAAGGGGCTCAGATCACCTGGAACGGATCCGTTTCCCCTTCTGCTTCGATGACTTGAATGGACATGTTACGTATTTCGGCGGCGGTCCGCAGACGCGCGGCGAGTTCTCCCACCATCAACCGTTCACTGGCGAAATGACCGGCATCGATCACCGCCAACCCCAGACTTTCCGCCAGTCGCGCGTCATGATATTTGAGGTCGCCGGTTACCAGCACATGGGCCCCCTGCCGCGCGGCCTCCCGCAGCAACGAAGCGCCGCTTCCCCCGCACAGGGCAACCTTGGCCACCCGCCGGGACCGGTCCCCGACCAGGCGCAAGGCCGGAACCGCCAGCGCCGCCTTGACCTGTTCGGCAAAGGCGGCAAGGGGAAGCGGCGCCGGCAGACGGCCTATCCGCCCCAGGCCGATGCCGGGCCGACGGTTGGCCAGCGGAACCAGGTCGTAGGCCACTTCTTCATAGGGATGGGCCTTCAGCATGCGCTCCACCACCCTGCGGGTCAACTCCTGCGGTAAAATGGTTTCCAAACGAACCTCCCTGACCGACTCGTCCACGCCCGCCTTGCCCAAAAAGGGCTGGGCGCCCGAACCGGCGCGGAAGCTGCCGGTCCCGTCGGTGCGAAAGGAACAGCGATCATAACGCCCGATCCGGCCGGCGCCCCCCTGGTACAGGGCTTCGGCCACCCGGTTTTCATAGCCGGCGGGAACAAAAACCACCAGCTTCAACAGGTCGCCCGGCTGATCGGCTGCCAGAATCTGCGGATCCTGCACCTCAAGGCGTTGCGCCAACCAATCATTGAGACCGTCGGCAGCGCGATCGAGATTGGTATGCACGGAAATGACGGCCATCCCCTCACGCACGGCACGAAACAGTATCCTGCCGGTTTCATCGCCGGGAACCAGACTTTTCAGCGGACGGAAGATCAGTGGATGATGGCTGACCAAGGCCTGGGCACCGGCAACACAGGCCGCTTCGAGGGTCTGTTCGGTGGCATCGAGACAGACCATAAGACGCTCCACCACCGCAAGGGGATCGCCTACCTGCAACCCGACATTGTCCCATTCTTCAGCAAGAGCGGGGGGATAGAGCGCGTGGATAAGACCGACAAGATCCTGGATACGAACGAT
>JARRKW010000070.1:0-6174 GCA_037387645.1 Desulfuromonadaceae bacterium | reverse complement strand
CCGCGGGCGGCCCGCTTGCTGCCGACGATGTCGTCCTGGGCCTGAGTGAAGGGGGTCCAGTATTTGGAGCCGTAGTTGTACTCGAGGCCGACTTTACCCTTCCAGGCCGGGATCTGGCAGCCAACGTAGATGGAGTAGCCGTCACGCTTTTTGTCCCAGTTGTCGGACTTGATGTATTCGCCAGTGGCTTCCATGTCGACCGATTCGAAGTTGCCGTCGTCGTCGAGGTTGATACCGGTGATCTGCATGACCGGTTGAGCGTCGTAGAGCAGACCGCCGAGGCCCATCGGGTTGTAGTGGCTGTTCGGCTCGGTGCGGGTCCAGCCGAAGGAGCCGAACCAGTTGATGCCGTTCATTTCTTCGCGGGTGAAGCCGATGCCGACCAGGTTCATGTCACCGATGTTTTCGCTGCCCTGCATGCGGGTGATGTAACCGTTGTTGTTGAAGGTGTCGGGAATGTTGTCGCCATTGGTGTCGGCGAAGGGCATAACGGCCAGACCCTTAAAGGAGTCGGCGATATCAAAAGCGCGGAAGGCGGTCAACTGGACGAAGGTGGTGCCGTCGTTAAATGCGTCGATGTTGAAACCGGCCATGTGGGTATCTTCGACGTCGGGTTCGGCGAACAGGGAGCCGTTGCTGAAATCGGATTCGTAGCCCTGGCCGTAGCAGAAGCGGACGGTCTGGCCTTCGATGCCGGTGATTTCGCTCAAGTGATAGCCGATGGTAATGCCGTCGAAGTTGAAGTTGACCAGGTGCCCGGTGGGGGTGCCGCCGCGCTGTTCGTTTTCACGATACTGGGTGGGGGGGCCGTAGGTCGAAGGACGGCGGCCGATGGACAGATAGAAGGGGGTGCCGCCGATGTCCTTCCAGTCGAAGTAGGCGCGCTCGACCCGCAGGAAGTCGCCGGTGGTGTTGCCGCTGTCGGTGCCGTCCATGGTGTAGGCGTTGAAGGAGTCAAATACTTTCACGCCGGTGGAGTCGCCCCAGCCTTTGTACATGTTCAAGCGGCCGGAGAAGTTCACGTTGTCCCAAACCTTGGCTTTCATGCCGAGGCGCAGGCGAGTGGTGTACATGATGTCGTTATCGGAGTCGTGTTTGACCGGACCGTCGCCGAACATCCCTTTGCCGCCAAGGGTACCGGCCATGTACTGGGAAACCCGATCCGGATAAGCAGCACCCAGGGCGTTGAATTGGTCGAAGAAGTCCTGGTTGGCTTGAGTGTCGATCACGCCGTTATCCATCATGTCAGCCATGTAGGCAGCCATTCCAGTATCGGCGGTGTTAACAAAATCATCAAAATCAACCAGCATACCCTGGTTGACGGTAATGTCTTTGTACATCAGGCTGTCGGCCTTGTTGCGCAGGTCGCCATACCAGTTGATGCGGTCGAGGGCGGTGTGGCGCTCGTTTTTGTCAATGCGGGCGGAAAGTTCCTCTATTTCCTCGGCGACCTTGACGTGTTGGGTTTCCTTGACCTGGTTGGCGAGGGCGTTGAGCTGTTCCTGCAGCAGCTTGATCTGGGTTTGCAGCTCTTCAACCGTGGGGGCGGCCATGGCGGTGACGGGGACCGCCAGCATTGCCGCCAACAGGGCAATTAACAATGTGCGCATTGTGCCTCCTAAATATAAATCGAGTGGATAATGAACTGAGCGGACGGCAAGGGGGGAGTGGACCCTCCCTGCCGATCCGAGCACAGCGTGCCTGTGAACGAGCTAACGGGTACGCACAACGGCTCCTGGGCCGGAAAGACCCAGGAGCCGGGGGAGGTTGCGGCTGTTTTTTGCGCCGGGGGAACCATTGGTGATTTAACCGCAGGTTTCGGGCTGACTGGAGTCGGCGGCATGATCAAACAGGAACTGCTGGATGTCTTTCATGTCCTGTTCGGAAAGGCCGGCTTTTTCAGCGCAGGCATGAGCTTTCTTTTCAAAAAAGCGGTCCCATTGGGACTGGGTTTTGGACAGCGGGGTGATGGCGCCGCCTTCGGCCCCGTCAGTGTGGCAGGTTTTGCAGTTTTTCTTGAAAAGGTACTTTCCCTTTTTCTGATTGCCGCCTTCCGCCGCAAGAACCGCGGAAGCGCACAGCGCTACAATCGACAGCATGGCGATAACCTTGGCGAATTGTTTCATGAATTCTTCCTCCATTTTTGGGGTTGGTGGACATCGCAGACCGACGCAGCGGGCTGCAAAATTCTTAAAAATTCTTTAATTATGGTGCCTTAGGGAGGCGGTTCGGAATTGAACCAGCGTAAATTTGGAATATTCTTATTTCACAATGTATGCCAGATTGTCCCAGAAATAGAATGCAAATCTATTTATATTATGTTTTTAATATGTTACGGTGGGGATCAGACAATCCGCAGTCAGGTTTCGGCAGATGCAATCAGGTATTCTGCCCAATCGATCCGGTCAATTGACCAAATACCGGTCGGGCAATTGACCGGATGCGGCATTTTTCCACAGGCCGTCCCGGGCCTTGCTCCGCTGCAAGCAAGGTGGCGGGAAGCGCTTCGAAGCTGAGTAAAACGTCTCTCCGGATCTTTGGCTTTGTGCTGAAGGTCGGTCTTCGGATCGGGGGCTTTTGAAAAAAGTGATTGAAATCTGAAAATGAAAGCGGTATTCAGTGTCCGCAAAAGACTTATTTTTTATTGGGAAGGTATGGTGTCATGAGCAATGAAGGCAATAAGATCATTTATTCGATGATCCGGGTCAGCAAATTTTACGACAAGAAACCGGTTCTCAAGGACATTTCCCTGTCCTATTTTTATGGGGCCAAAATCGGTGTGCTGGGATTGAACGGTTCGGGGAAAAGTTCTCTGCTGCGGATCCTGGCGGGGGTCGACAAGGAGTTCAATGGCGAGACCATCCTCTCCCCCGGCTACACCATCGGCTATCTGGAGCAGGAACCGCTGGTTGACGAGGAACGGACCGTGCGGCAGGTGGTCGAAGAGGGGGTGCAGGAGACGGTGGATCTGCTCAAGGAATTTGAGGAGATCAACCTGAAGTTCGCCGAGCCCATGGATGACGACGCCATGAACGCCCTCATCGAACGCCAGGGAGCGGTGCAGGAGCGGCTCGATCTGCTCGACGCCTGGGATCTGGACAGCCGGCTTGAGATGGCCATGGACGCCCTGCGCTGTCCTCCCGCCGATACCCCGGTCAAGGTCCTTTCCGGTGGGGAAAAACGCCGGGTGGCTCTGTGCCGGCTGCTGTTGCAGAAGCCCGACATCCTGCTGCTCGACGAACCGACCAACCATCTGGATGCCGAAAGTGTGGCCTGGCTGGAACATCATCTGCAGCGTTATGCCGGCACCATCATTGCCGTCACCCACGACCGTTACTTCCTCGACAACGTGGCCGGCTGGATTCTGGAACTGGACCGGGGGGAAGGCATCCCCTGGAAGGGCAATTACTCCTCCTGGCTGGAGCAAAAGGAGGAACGGCTGCGGCAGGAGGACCGTTCCGAATCCAATCGGCAGAAAACCCTGGCCCGGGAGCTGGAATGGATCCGCATGTCACCCAAGGGACGGCACGCCAAGAGTCAGGCCCGCATCAGCGCCTATGAAAAACTGTTGGGTCAGGAGGCGGAGAAGCGGGAGAAGGAGTTGGAACTCTACATCCCGCCGGGCCCCCGTCTCGGCGATGTGGTGATCGAAGCCAGCCAGGTGAACAAGGCTTATGGCGATCGGCTGCTGGTTGAGGACATGAATTTCCGGCTGCCCCCCGGGGGCATTGTCGGGATCATCGGCCCCAACGGCGCCGGCAAATCGACCCTGTTCAAGATGATCTGTGGGCAGGAACCGCCCGACGCCGGCAGCATCCGTATCGGCGACACGGTACAGCTGGCCTATGTCGACCAGAATCGCACATTGGACCCGGAAAAGACCATCTGGCAGGAGATCACCGGCGGCCAGGAGCAGTTGCAGCTGGGGAAGCAGCTGGTCAGCTCCCGCGCCTACGTGTCCCGGTTTAATTTTTCCGGCAGCGATCAGCAGAAGAAGGTCGGCACCCTTTCCGGCGGCCAGCGTAATCGCGTTCATCTGGCCAAGATGCTCAAGGAAGGCGCCAATGTGCTGCTGCTGGACGAACCGACCAACGATCTCGATGTCAATACCATGCGGGCGCTGGAGGAGGCCCTGGAGAATTTCGGTGGCTGCGCCGTGGTCATCAGCCATGATCGCTGGTTCCTCGACCGCCTGGCCACCCACATTCTGGCCTTCGAGGGGGACAGCAAAGCCGTCTGGTTTGAGGGGAACTATTCCGAATACGAGGCCGATCGGAAAAAACGTCTCGGCGCCGCGGCCGATCAGCCCCACCGCATCAAGTACCGTCACCTGACCCGCTGATTATCCGGCGGGACGTCTGTAAATCGGCCCGGGCCGAAGGTCCGGGCCGGGCCATATTCCGACCGGAGACCAACCCTTCCGTCCAAACAGGGCTGCGCCGTAAATCATGACCACCCAATCATGCGGTTTGGGTCCAACCGCAGAGGTCGTCGGCAGTAAATGTCCGCCCGGCCGGCCCTGGCGAGTTTTTGGCTCAGTATCTGCTATATATTGATTTGAGTCCGGTTTGCCGCAAGGATTTTTCTCGCTACTTGTCAGCCAATTCCACGGCTTGTTCTGCGCCAGGCGCAATATTTTCTTCTGTAATTTCCAATTGTTCAATTTCTGTTTACAGGGTTTTGGAGCGATTCCGGGCGCTACGGGGGACTGCGGACTCGGACAGAGCGCAATTACGTTAAATCACCGCTGCAGCCGTCGGGTTGCCACGGATTTGACAGGATAGCGGATGCTTACGAACAGAGAAAAAATACAACCGGAACATCTGTTTGCCGGAGCCGACGACGGTTTTTTCGCTCGGCTGCGCCGGCAACAGGTGTTGTTTACCGATCCGGTGGGGCGGCTGCGTCTGGTTGCCAGGGCGCGCTGGTGGTTTATGGCGCTGGTGACGCTGTACGGTATCAGTGCCGGGATTCTTTATGCCGTCAGCAAATTCGGATTTTTCCCGGATCGGGGTCAGGTCGTGCTGTTGTCGTCGTCCCTGGCGATCATGGTTCTTTACAATGTCTTCAGCCCCCGCCTGTTTCAGCATCGGCGTCATTATCGGCCGGTCAGTTGGTTTCAGATTGGTCTCGATCTTATTTTTGTCACGCTGCTGGTTTATTTCAGTGGAGGCGGCGCCAGCTGGTTCTGGCCGGTCTATCTGCTGGTGACCCTCGAAGGGGCAGTGCTGATCGAGGATAAACGATCCGTCAGGCTTTTGGGGATTTTCGGGGGAGGGCTTTACGGAGCCTTGCTGCTCTTGACCTATTTTCGGGTCATTCCCTTTATCCCCATGCCCTTCGTTGACGCATCGCTTCATTATGACGGTTTTTATCTCCTGCTCATGTGGTGTTGGGTCAGTCTGCTCAACAGTATCGTGGCCCTGCTCGGTTCCTACCTGATGGCGGTCATTCGGGGGGAAAACCTGGCGGTCCGGGAGAGTGAGGAACGTTTGCTGCGTTTTCTCGATTCGGCCAATGATCTGATTTTCAGTGTCAACTCCGAGGGGACGTTGCTCTATGCCAACCGCAGCTGGAAGGAAACGCTGGAGTTTGAGCCGACGGCGGAGAAACCGGTGAATATAGAGAAATTTCTTTATGCCGATGATCTCACGCGCTGTGCCGTGGAAATGAAGCAGGTGGTTGAGAGCAAGGCCAGCCGCAGTATCGAAGGGCGACTGGTTTCCCGTTCCGGCGCTCTTATCGATGTGGAGGGCAATCTCACCTTCAGTCATCAGGAGGGATCGGTCGGAACGGTCTGGGGCATCTGCCGGGATGTCACCAGCCGCAAAAGAGCCCAGAGTCAGCTTTATCATATGGCGCATCACGATATGCTGACCAGTCTGCCCAACCGGTTGTTTTTTATCGACCGCCTGCAGCATGCCAACGCCATGGCCCGGCGGCAGCAGAAGCAGATTGCCGTTTTGTTTCTCGATCTGGATCGCTTCAAAATCATCAACGACACCCTGGGGCATTCCATCGGCGATATTCTGTTGCAATCCGTTGCCGATCGGCTGAAGGGCTGTGTTCGCGAGGTGGATACCGTGGCCCGTCTCGGCGGGGATGAGTTCACCGTGCTGCTCAGCAACATAAGCGGAGCCGAAGATGTTGAACCCATCGCCGGGAAAATCTTGA
>JARRKW010000069.1:0-6198 GCA_037387645.1 Desulfuromonadaceae bacterium | reverse complement strand
GACCGGGAGTTTCCGCATGAGAGAGGATTTCAATGGCCTGGACCTGTTGTTCTGGGGTAATGCCGACCATAACTTCGATGTTGCCACTGAAGCCATCGGGAGCGATAACCTTGAACGCAATGCCGGTCAGTTGGCCTTCTTTGCGGCCCCGATAGAAGGTGGTTTCAACCTCCTCACCCTTGGTGTTTTTCCCACTTACCAGGGCGACAAAATCGGCATCTACCTGATTGTCGAATTCAGGTAGAACGGCCTTGAGTGCTTTTACCATTTGCAGGCGACGTTGCTCCTTGATCGGTTCGCGGGTGGCTCCTTCAACCAGGGAAAGAACCAGGCCGGCGCCGGCCGCGATCAGAGTCAGGGCTATCACCAGGCGGCTAATATCTTTCATAACAATAATTCCCTTCCGCCTTAAGCTTTTTGTTCAACCTGTCCGTATATTTTCGGACTGGTGTAACGATCGATGAGCGGGGTGCAGGCGTTCATGAGCAGGATGGCAAAGGATACGCCTTCCGGATAGGCCCCGAAGAGTCGGATCAGCACGGTCAGCAGACCGCAGCCGCAGCCGAAAATCACCATGCCCTTATAGGTAATGGGAGAGGTGACCATGTCGGTCGCCATGAAGAAGGCGCCCAGAATCAGACCGCCGGTAATCAGGTGCAGGACCGGATTCGGGTATTTGCTCGGGTCAACCAGCCAGAAGATGCCACCGATCAGCAGAACGCTGCCGACGAAGCTGACCGGAATGTGCCAGCTGATGACCTTCTTGTAGATGAGGAAAATACCGCCGAGCAGCAGCGCTAGGGCGGATACCTCACCGATACAGCCGGCCATGTTGCCGACGAAGAAATTGTTCAGGCTGCCGCTGGCAAACTCCGGAAGCTTGCCGGTCAGCATGACGGCGGTTTTGATTTCACCCAGGGGAGTCGCGCTGGAGACGGCGTCGACGCCGGAACCGATGGGAGCCGGAGCCGTCCAGGTGGTCATCTGCACCGGAAAAGATATCAGCAGGACCACGCGGGCCACCAGGGCGGGGTTGAAGGGGTTGTAACCCAGGCCGCCATAGAGCTGTTTGCCGATCAGGATGGCGATGCCGGCGCCGAGCAGGGCGATCCACCAGGGAATGGACGGGGGCAGGTTGAGCGCCAGCAGAATGCCGGTCAGGGCCGCACTGCCGTCAGCCAGGGTTGAAGGTTGTTTCAGGGCTTTGCAGCCGATGGCCTCGAAAGCCATGCAGCCGAGGGTGCAGATCAACAGAACGCCGAGTGCCTGCAGGCCAAAAAAGTAAACGGACAGAATGGCCGCCGGAAGCAGGGCGTATATGACCAGACGCATCACCTTTTCGGTGGTCTCGCCGCTGTGGATATGGGGCGAAGAGGACAGATAAAGTTGATTTTCCACGTCAGCTCTTCCTTTTCTTTTCCATGATGGCGCCCTTGGCGAACCGGATCGACTGAACCAGGG
Source organism: Desulfuromonadaceae bacterium (assembly GCA_037387645.1). Lineage (GTDB taxonomy): Bacteria > Desulfobacterota > Desulfuromonadia > Desulfuromonadales > Trichloromonadaceae > Trichloromonas. The sequence continues at coordinate 4,737 of JARRKW010000069.1, read as the reverse complement.
GCAGGGTCGCCGGGCAGATATAAGTACAACAGCCGCACTCGATACAGTCCAGCGCGTGACAGGTTTCAGTTTCGTCAAACATGCTCAGGCGGGCGTAAGCGGCGATAGTGGTCGGTTGCAGATGGATCGGGCAGACACTGACACAGCGACCGCAACGGATGCAGGGCCCGGCTGCCTTCGCCGATACCTCTTCCTCTCGCAGGATCAGCAGGCCGGAAGTTCCGCGAATGGCTGGAACCCCCAGGGATAACTGGGCCTGGCCCATCATCGGTCCACCCATGATGATTTTCCCCGGAGTGCCGGTGAGGCCACCACACTGATCCACCAGATGCTGCAGGGGGGTGCCGATGGCGATACGCAGGTTTTTGGGCTGGGCAACGGCCGAACCGGTAACGGTGGCGATGCGTTCGACCAGCGGTCGACCCAGACGGATGGCCGTGCTGATGGCCGCGGCGGTGCCGACATTCTGTACCACCACGCCACAGTCCATGGGCAGACCACCGGAAGGCACCTGCCGTCCGGTGCAGGCGTCGATAAGTTGTTTTTCGGCACCCTGTGGGTACTGGACCTTTAAGGCCTGCACCTCGATGTTGTGCGGCGCGCATTCCGCGGTCATCTTGGCGATGGCGTCCGGTTTGTTGGCCTCAATGCCGATAACGGCCCTGCTGATGCCGAGAACCTTGCGCAGGATATTGATGCCGTCGATGATCTGATCGCATTCTTCCAGCATCAGGCGATGGTCGGCGGTCAGGTAGGGTTCGCACTCAACCCCGTTGAGGATCAGGGTATCGATGGTCTTGCCTTCCGGCGGTGACAGTTTGACATGGGCCGGGAAGGTGGCTCCGCCCAAGCCGACAATGCCGGCCTGACAGATCATTTTTTTCAGGGTATCGACATCGAGCTCATCCGGGTTGTTCCCTTGCAGGGAATCGTCCCACTGGTCGAGGCCATCGGGTTTGATGACTACGGCGGGCAGGTTGCGTCCCATGGGATGAGGTCGGGGTTCCACCGCAACGACCTCTCCGGAAGTCGAAGCGTGAATGGGAACCGAGACAAATCCCTTGGCTGTGGCGATAACCTGACCCTTTTTGACCTGGTCGCCCACCGCCACGCAAATCTCGGCCGGGGCTCCGATATGCTGGGAGGCCGGGATGACGAGAAGTTCCGGCAGGGGACATTGCTCGATCGGTTTTTGCGCAGAACGACTTTTACTGTCCGGCGGATGCAGCCCGCCAACAAAAGTTTTCAACTCCATTTTTTACTAATCCTTTTCAGGCGGCTTTGGTTTTAGCCGGTATGGTCGGCGGAAGAAAGCTGCTTCCCTCCGGATAGCCGGTGCTGAAATCACGGATACACTTGGTCGGGCATTTTTCTATAGCCGCGGCCGCGTTTTCAATATGCTCGTAGTTGGCACTGGCAAGAAATTTATCTATGACATAGGCGTCGGGAACGGTTTTGGCGCAGATGTTACAGGCGATGCAGCCGATCTGACAATATTTTCGCACCAATGCGCCTTTGTCGTGACTGTTGCAAAGCACATGAACGGTGGCTTCGGCCGGCGCTATTTTGATCACCTGACGGGGGCAGACGGAAACGCATTTCCCACAGCCGGTGCATTTTTCCCGATTGATGACGGCCAGGTTTTCCGCCGTCATTTCAATGGCGCCAAAAGGACAGGCGCGTTCGCAGGAACCGAGACCGAGACAGCCGCTCGGGCAGGTTTTCGGCCCATCGGCCAGTTTCTGGGCGGCATTGCAATCCTGCAGGCCGAGGTAACGGTATTTGTTGGCGGCCTTGCTGTTGTCCCCCTGGCAGGCCACTATGCCAACCTTGGGTTCAACGGCAGCCGCCTCGATGCCGAGGATGTTGGCAATGGCCTGAATGGTTTCACTGCCGCCGGGGGTACAGAGGGTGGGATAGATGGAACCATCAACCACCCCCTTGGCGTAGCCGGAACAGCCGGGGAGGCCGCAGGCGCCGCAGTTGGCTCCGGGAAGAGCTTCGAGAATCGCCAATTCGCGCGGATCGACTTCAACGGCAAACTTTTTGGCGGCGATACCAAGAGCGGTAGCCGCAATAAAGCCGATACCACCGATACTTAAGACAGCTGCTAACATTCTGTTCTTCTCCAAAAGGGATTAGGCTGGCGAGCCCGGATGTTTACAACGATTAACCCTTGACCAGACCGGCAAAACCCATAAAGGCCAGGGACAGCAGGCCTGCTGTAACCAGCGTCACCGCCGCGCCACGGAAACTGTTCGGCAACGGGCAGAGGTCGATGCGTTCGCGCAGACCGGCGAACAGGACCATGGCCAGGGTAAAGCCGAGACTGGCACCCAAAGCGAATACCACGGCTTCGATAAAGCCGTAACCTTTCTGAATATTGAGTACGGCCACGCCCAGAACGGCACAGTTGGTGGTGATGAGCGGCAGGAAAATGCCCAGCGACTGATAGAGAACCGGGCTGGTTTTTTGTAATACCATCTCCACCAGCTGAACGAGGGAGGCGATAACCAGGATAAAGGCAATCGTTTGCAGGTATTCGATTCCGAAGTAGTCCAGTATATATCTTTGGATAAACCAGGTTACGACTGAAGCGACGGTCATAACGAAGATAACGGCCATGCCCATGCCGAGCGCCGTTTCGACCTTTTTCGAAACACCCAGAAACGGGCAGATGCCGAGAAACCGTGCCAGTACAAAGTTATTGACGAAAACCGCGCTGATCAGAATAAGGACTAATTCAATCATAATAATCTTTGACTTCCGAATACTGAAAATGGACCCCTGTATCACCGGGCAAATTGACCTCACCGGTTGCTCGGCGAACCTTTTCCGCCGTTTGGCCGATCGTCGCGGAGGTGCAATCTGTGGTGATTTCGATGAATGATTCTGCAAAGATACCAGAGCATGGCCGGTTTAACCCAGGCTGGCATAATTGTCAAGCCGTTTTTCCATAGGTCCCGACCGATTTGTGGTGGTGCCCCGGGACGGGGAGACTATGCTCCCCTGTTACCATAAACCTGCAAGATAGAGCAAAATATATTCCAAATGTTATGAGTTTTGTTTGATGAAAACGAGCGAATTGTCTTTGTGGCATGAAGCGTCTCTGTCAGGCAGGTGTTGGCAATGCGTTGAAATAAAAAGGAAATATTGTTGATGTGGGTTTTTGTTGAAAAACTTCAGATCTCTCCGTGGGTGCCGTTTATGGCTAATAAATAGATGAAGGATGTGTAATAAATGGACATTGTGGAGCAAGGCAACATGTTTGTGGGTTGGTCTGGCCGGACGTTGTTTATGTGTGTGGAAAAAGGCACCATTTTATTGTTCCTGTTGGGGATGAAATATGTTGCCCCTGTTGCGTTTTAACCCGTTTTATTTATGGGAGGTGTGGAGAAATCGGCAAGCCATCCCTGTCTGTTTGAAGCTTACATTGAAGGTAAATGTCCGAAAACATTATTTTTTAAAGCCCATCTGTGTTGTTGGCCGAAGGTTTTTCCAGGTCCTGTCGAGGCGAATGGGGACGGGTTGCTGCCGTGGTTTCGGACAGGCTGACACGGTAATTTTCACAATTTGACAGATTTAAGGATTAAGGGTATTTTGAGCTTCAACCAAAGGGTTTTGCTTCTAGTATTCAGGTCTTTTGCCGGCAGGCGTACGTTCCTCGGTTCCGTGTCGGAGGGTGTGTCTGCCGTTTCTTTCATTCCCCATGGATTTGCCACCGGGACATTTGGTCTGTTTCCGTCATGAGGGGGCGGAGCGAAACCGGCAAATGTTGTGCAGGTGTGTTTGCAGGTTATCGCAGCACAATGCTGGCTTGTCGCCTGCGTCGGTTGGTTTATATAAATTCCCCGTGGCTTTAGCCTTTTTTTAGTGCCGGGCCACTGATCCCTTCCTTCTGTTTTTATGGAGACCCCCATGGTTCCGACTCCAAAGAAGAAGTTTCTCTTTTTAGGCGGCATTCCGGTGTTCGATTATATGATCACCGTGACCCTGGCCGAAATTCAACAGGCAACCCACAATAACGTACTGATAATCGGTGATCGCCTGTTGCTGCCGGTGGGGACGGTTTTCAAGCTGCAGATCAAGGGATCGACCGAAACCGTTTTTATCAATCCCCTGGCCAATGGCGAACTCCAGACCTTGCAAAACATGACGTACTGTGCCCTGACCTTTGGCGGCAAGCATCCCGAAGCCCGGGAAAAAACGAGTCTCAGGGGGGATCTTGCGACTATCGTCACGGAACTTAAGGAGCAGTTCCCCCAAACCATTCGGGATGAAAGCGACCTGTTCATGGTTGAGGTCAGCGCGCCGGCCGAAATCGTTCTGGGGGGAAATAATAAAAATATTATCGAAGAGATTCACACCCTGTATGCGTCGCCCCAGTTGTCTGACCGGGTGACCGGATTTACCTTTGAGCATATTTTTTTCTTCGATACCCAGTGCCCCAATTTCACTATGGTGCGGGAGCTCTATGACCGTCTCGGTGTCTCCATGGGTGATTTTTCGGAAATGCATGTGGACGGTCTTATCCCCCGGACCGGTTATGTCTTCACCATTCAGGACGATGGAGAAAAAAGTCTCGACCGGATTATCCTGGCCAATCGTACCAATGAAGAAATCATTCCCCGTGACCAGATCTACGACCGTTACGCCAGATTGCAAAAGAGCCTTCGCGGTGATCGTTCCCTTCCCGAAACCCATGTTGTTGTCAATTCCATGACCAACCAGGAGGAA
>JARRKW010000068.1:0-8160 GCA_037387645.1 Desulfuromonadaceae bacterium | reverse complement strand
TAGCGATGAGCTGACGGGACATACCAGCTTCCTTGCTGCGGGCAAGAGCAGGCCGCCGCAACTGAAAAAATAGGGACTGCGCCAGGCAGTCCCTTTAACGAGGGAGTCATCGTACACCATAGCAACAGTTTTCTAAACGCCGGGCGGAGAACCGGCACGCTGTTGCTACAGCTCTGCATATTTATCACTGCCACTGCCGCCAACGCGAACGATACGGCAACGGGCAATGGGTCAATCGACCCGCCGCCGCAGGAAGGTGGGAATGTCATACTCCTGGTCTTCGCTGATGTGCGATCGCGGGCTGCTGCGCGGCACATCCTTCTGCCGGTCGCGGATAAAGGTCGGCAGGTCGTGATCGACTTTGGTCGAGGAGAATCCGGGTCGGGGTTTGATGTCATCGACCTTGCGGGTCCCCTTATCGAAGGAGGAGCCGAAACCGGTGGCAATGGCGGTATAATGCGGGAGGCTTCCTCGAACTCCTCCATGGTCATGCTCGAAGAACCGGAAATATTGACCAGCACCCCCTTGGCGCCGGAGATGTCGATATCCTCCAGCAACGGACTGCTGATGGCCTGATGGGCCGCCTCGGCCGCGCGCTTCTCGCCCTCGGCGATACCGATGCCCATCATCGCCATGCCGCGCTCGCTCATGATCGACTTGACGTCGGCAAAGGCGACGTTGATCAGACCGCTGGTGGTAATCAGGTCGGAAATTCCCTGTACCGCCTGCCGCAGCACATCATCGGCCGGTTTGAAGGCATCGAGAATGCTCATGCTCTTGCCGGCCAGTCCAAGCAGACGATCGTTGGGGATGACGATCAGCGAATCCACCACATCCTTGAGGAAGGTGACGCCGGCCTCAGCCTGCACATGCCGCCGCTTCCCTTCGCGTCCGAAAGGCTTGGTCACCACCCCGACCGTCAGCGCGCCGATTTCTTTGGCGACCTCGGCGATAACCGGCGCCGCCCCGGTGCCGGTACCGCCACCGAGACCGGCGGCGATGAACACCATGTCGGCGCCTTCGAGCAGTTCGGCCAGCCGGGCGCGATCCTCCAGGGCGGCTTCGCGGCCGACTTCGGGATTCGCCCCGGCGCCGAGGCCCTTGGTCAGCTTGCTGCCGAGCTGAATCTTCATGGGCGCCAGACTCGATCTGAGGGCCTGGGCATCCGTGTTGGCGGTGTAAAACTCGACTCCCTCGATCTGCGAGGAAATCATTGTGTTGACCGCATTGCCGCCACCACCACCGACGCCGATGACCTTGATTCGGGCCGTCTGGTCAACTCGTTCATCAAATTCAAACATAGACTCCCTCCCTGCGTGCTGGTTGACTACGGCTCTCCGCTTCCGCAGTCAAACGGTTGGTATGCTAACATAATCCGTTCCGGAGTTCCTTAAAAAAACTCACCGAACCACTCTTTCATCCGGCGGACGATCTTGTCGAAAACGTTTTCCTGACCGATGGCGAAATTCTTGGCATTGAGATTCCTGGTGCCATACTTGACCAGACCGACGCCGGTGGCGTAGATGGGGGAATTAACCACATCGGTCAGGCCGCCGATTTCCCGAGGCACGCCCCGACGCACCGGCAGATTAAAAACCTGTTCCGCCAATTCCGGCATGCCCGGCAGAATACAGGTGCCGCCGGTAATGACCACCCCGGAAGCGATCATATCCTCGAAACCACTGCGGACGATTTCCCGATTCACCAGGGTGAAAATTTCCTCGACCCGCGGTTCCAGAATCTCGGCGAGGAGTTGCCGGGACAACACCCGGGGCTCGCGCCCCCCCACCGAGGGCACCTCAATGGTTTCGTCCTTGCCGACCATGGCGGTCAGGCAACAGCCGTACTTCTGTTTGATCTTTTCGGCTTCCGCCATGGGGGTGCGCAAGCCGACCGCGATATCGTTGGTCAGATGGTTGCCGCCCAGAGACAGTACCGCGGTATGCTTGATGGCCCCGTCGATAAAAATGGCGATATCAGTGGTCCCGCCGCCGATGTCGATCATGGCCACCCCCAGTTCCTTTTCGTCCGGCGACAGCACCGCCTCGGCCGAGGCCAGCTGCTCCAGCACGATATCGGCCACATCGCAGCCGGCCCGCTGGCAACTCTTGACGATATTCTGGGCGCTGGCCACCGCCCCGGTGACGATATGAACCTTGGCCTCGAGCCGCACCCCGCTCATGCCCAGGGGCTCCTTGATGCCGTCCTGATCATCGATGATGAATTCCTGCGGCAGGATGTGGATCACCTCGCGGTCCATGGGAATGGCGATGGCCTTGGCCGCATCGATGACCCGTCGCACATCGTCATTGGTCACCTCGCGGTTTTTGATGGCGATGACCCCCTGGGAGTTGAAGCCCTTGATGTGCCCGCCGGCGATGCCGGCGAAAACCGTCCGGATATCGCAACCAGCCATCAGCTCGGCGTCCCGAATGGCTTTCTGGATGGCCTCGACGGTGCTCTCGATGTTGATGACCACCCCTTTGCGCAGGCCCTTGGACGGACTGGTTCCGATCCCTACGATATCCAGTCCATCCTCCGTCAAATTGCCGATAATCGCGCAAATTTTCGTGGTTCCGATGTCCAGCCCGACAACCAGATTGTCCTTCCGATTACTCATATCCCTTATTCCCCTTTGGCGCTAGCTCTTGCGGGTCAACCCCGTTTCGAGCTTGACAATAACCCGGTCCATGACATTCAGATCAATATATTTTAAGGCACGCAGACTGGGCTTGAGTCGTCCGTAGATTCTTTCCAAACGGTCCAGTTTGGTCTGATAATCGCCCCGCCCCATGCGTACCGGCACCCCATCACGGATGGTGTAAAGCACGATCTCGTTGGCCGCATCGAGATGGAATTCGGAAACATCGGCCAGCGAGAAGGTATGGCGGGACCCCAACTGGTCGATCAACCGATTCACTTCCTGCAGGCGCTGGCGCGCCTGTTCCGGCCGTTCCAAAAAATCCTCTCGCTTAAGGCCGGTGACCACCGGAAAATCAAGGCTGTCCTGCGCCTCAAGCACCTTGAAAATATCACCGTAACCATCCACATAGTAGAGATAATCGAGATTGATCACGGCGGTGGGGACACGCTCTTCCACCCGTATCACCACCGTTCGCGGAAACAGCCGCTGCACCTTGGCCTTGTAAATCCAAGGATTTTCCTCCATCTTGCGACCGATTCTTTCCAGATCCAATTCGAATATGTTGTGTCCCAGACGCACATCGGAAAGCGCCACAATCTCATCCGGCGTCAATCGCCGGCTGTTCTCAACCTGAACCGTATCCACCTGGAAGTAGTTCGAGTTGAACAACAGCTGCGCCGACAAAACGCCCCCACAGACAATCAACAGCAGGGAAGTGGTCCCAACCAGGGTCCGCAACAGCGCATGGAAAATTTTCTTCCAGTCCCGTGGCTCCCTTTTGCGCCGATTGTTATTGGCGATATGGCTTTTTTTGGCTGCCTTCAGATCGCGCATGCCACACTTTCATCCCTGACCTGTCAACGCTCTCAACACGAACCGGCTAAGACTTTCGCACCCCCGCGTCCTCCAGAATGCGCAGCACCAGTTCCTCGAAGGTAATGCCGGCATAACGGGCGGCCTTGGGCAGCAGGCTGGTTTCGGTCATGCCCGGAATGGTGTTGACCTCCAGACAGTAAAATTTGTCACCGGCCACCATGAAATCGACCCGCGCCGCACCGGCGCAACCCAGAGCCGCACAGGCCGCTACCGCCGCCCGCTGCAGTTTATCCTGGGTCTTTTCCGCGATAAGCGCCGGCAACAGATACTGGGTCCGACCCGGAGTATATTTGGCCCGGTAATCGTAAAACCCACCCTCCGGCACCACCTGAATGACGGGCAGCGGCTCGCCGCCCAGCACCCCGACCGTCACTTCATCGCCCGAAATGAAGTCCTCGATCAGCAACAGATCGTCATAAATCAGCGCCGCATCGACACCGGCGGCCAACTCCTCCGGGCTGCGAACGATACTGATGCCGATGGTCGATCCCTCCCGGGCCGGTTTCACCACCTGGGGATAGGTCCGGTCAAGGTTCACCAGCGCTTCAAGATCATCCCCTTTTTTGAAAACGGTAAATCCCGGCGTCGGCAAACGGTGATGGAGCAGCAGCTTCTTGGTCATGACCTTGTCCATGGCCACACTCGAGGCCATGACGCCGCTGCCGGTATAGGGGATCCCGAGTAATTCCAGCAGCCCCTGAACGGTACCGTCTTCGCCGAAGCGCCCGTGCAGGGCGATGAAAGCCACCTCGATCTTCTCCTCGATCAGACGTTGGGCCAGATCCCGTCCCGCATCGATGGCAACAGCCTGAAACCCGGCGCCAAGCAGGGCCTGATGAACCGCCTGGCCGGTGCGCAACGAAACCTCCCGCTCGGCCGACAGACCACCCAAAAGGACGCCGATTTTCTTTTTTCTCAATTCCTGCCGTGTCATATCTTTCCTTGTTTCAGTATTGCCAGAACCCCCGGGAGAACCGGACAACGAGGCAGAGATTAACAGATCTCCCACCCCCTGTCAGCCTTTCTCTCCCTCCCGGGGAAAATCCTTTTCATCCGTGGCGGCATCCGCGCCCACGATGCGAATTTCCGTCTCCAGCTCAATCCCGCTAGCCTCCCGGACCCGCTCGCGAACCTGCTCGATCAACTGCAGGATATCCCGGGCCCGGGCCCGCCCCCGGTTAACGATAAAGTTGGCATGCCCCTCGGCAATCTGCGCATCACCGATGGCCATCCCACGCATGCCGGCGGCGGCGATCAGTTGCCAGGCCGACTGCCCCGGCGGATTTTTGAATACCGATCCGGCATTGGGCCCACCGACCCGCTGGGTGCTCCGTCGGGCGGCCAGGCGCTCCCGTATGACCGCGCCCAAGGCCGCGGCCTCCCCCGGACGAAAACGCATGCTGGCCGAGGTCAGAATGGTTTCCCGGGACAGGGCCGAATGTCGATAGGCAAATTGCAGCCGCTCCCTGCTCCAGAGCTCCGCCCCCGCTGCCGTGACCACCACTGCGGACTCGACCACATCGGCCATCTCCTGCCCACCGGCGCCGGCGTTCATGGCCACGGCACCACCGACCGTGCCGGGAATTCCGGCCAAACCTTCCAACCCGGCCCAACCCCCGGCGCTGGTCTCCCGGATCAGGGTCATGAGCGGCAAACCGCCCCCGGCCCTGATCCGGCCGTCCCCTGCCATCTCCAGCTGCCGAAACCGCCGCAGATGAATGACCGCCCCGCGGATACCGCCATCCCTGACCAGCAGGTTGCTGCCGGAACCGACCGCCAGCCAGGGCACCCCCGCCTGCTGCAGCAGACGCAGCACCCGCTCTAAATCGTCCTGATCCGCCGGTTCCAGAAACAGGTCGGCCGGTCCCCCGACCCGCCAGGTGGTATGGCGGGACATGGGCTCCGCAGCCAGCAGTTTGCCGGCCAGAACCCGACGCAGATTGTTAAAGAGCGCATCGATAGCCTTCAGTCCTTTTCCCGCAGCAGGCGAATCAGGTTTTCCCCGATTTTCCAGACATCCCCCGCCCCCAGGGTGATGACCAGATCCCCTGCACGCACTACCGCCATGAGGTGGGTCAACAGGACATCCCGGTCGGCCAGGTAATGGGCGTTCTTATGGCCGTGTTCGACGATCTTGCGGGTCAGGGTTTCGGCATCCACCCCGGCAATCGGCTCCTCGCCAGCGGCATAGATATCGGTAACCAGCAGGTAATCGGACTGATAAAAGGCGGTGGTGAATTCATCCAGCAGAAACTGGGTGCGGCTGTAGCGATGGGGCTGGAACACCACCACCACCCGCCGCTGCCAGCCGGAGCGGGCCGCCGTCAGGGTCGCCTTGATCTCCGCCGGATGATGACCGTAATCGTCGACCACCATGATGTCCTGTTCTTCGTACTTGACCTGAAAACGCCGATGCACCCCACCGAAATCCTTGAACCCCTCGGCAATGACCGGAAAGCTCAGGCCAAGCTCCATGGCCACCGCCACCGCCGCCAGGGCATTGAGCACATTGTGCCGGCCCGGCATGCGGATGGAAATGCGGCCGAGCGGCTCATTCCGGTAGAGCACATCGAAGGAGGTCCGTCCCTCGGCATGTTCCACGTTGCTCGCCTGGAAATCCGCCTGGTTCTGCAGACCGTAGGTGACAAAGCGCTTCTTGACGCGGGGAATAACATCCTGCACGTTGGCATCGTCTAGACAGAGCACGGCCAGACCGTAAAAGGGCACCTTGTTGATGAAATCGATGAAGGTTTCCTTGATCTGCTCGATGCCACTGTAATAATCGAGGTGATCGGCATCGATGTTGGTGACCACAGCAATGGTCGGCGACAGATGCAGAAAGGACCCGTCCGATTCGTCCGCCTCGGCCACCAGGAATTTCCCCTGCCCCAGTTTGGCATTGGACCCGAGGGAATCGAGCTTGCCGCCGATAACCGCGGTGGGATCGATGCCGCCATGGGACAACAGGGTCGCCACCATGCTGGTGGTGGTGGTCTTGCCGTGGGTTCCGGCGACGGCGATACCGTATTTCATGCGCATCAGCTCCGCCAGCATTTCGGCCCGGGGAATGACCGGAATCAGGCGGCGGTGCGCTTCGATCACCTCGGCGTTGTCGGACCGCACCGCCGTTGAGGTTACCACCACGTCCGCCCAGCGACTCCAGCCGCCGGGTCAGATCCGATTCCCGCAGATCCGAACCGCTGACCTGGTAGCCAAGGTTGAGCAGCACCTCGGCAATGCCGCTCATGCCGATGCCGCCGATACCGACAAAATGAATGGTGCGAATTTTTCCGTACATGCCTCACACTTCTTTGTTGTAGGTTAGTTTCGTCGCCCCGCTGTCGGCACTGCGGGAGATGTTCCGGCACTCCTGCAAAATCCGTTCGGCCGCCCCCTTTTTTCCCAGAGACCAGGCGGCTCCGGCCATGGTCAGCAGCCGTTCCCGATCCTCCAGCAAATCACCGACCAGATGCGCCAGCACCTCCGGATTCAACTCCGCCTGCGGCAGCATCAGGGCGGCGCCCCGTGCAGCCAACGCCTGAGCGTTGACGGTCTGATGGTCGGCGGCGGCATGGGGATAGGGAATCAGAATGGCCGGCCGGCCACAGGCCGTCAATTCAGCCAGGGAGGTCGCCCCGGCCCGACAGATGACCAGGTGGCTCTGGGCGTAGGCCGCCGCCATGTCATCGATAAAGGGCACCACTTCCGCCTCCTCCCAACCGGCCTGCTGATACTCCTGGCGGACTCGCTCGAAGTCTTCGACCCCGGTCTGGTGCCGAATATTCAGTTTCCCCCGGAACCGGGCCAGGGCCGGAAGCATGGCCACCACCACATCGTTGATGACCCGGGCGCCGCGACTGCCGCCAAAAATCAACAGATGAGGAACCCCGGCCGGCACCGGCGGACAGTCATCCATGCCCTGACGCAGGGGATTTCCGGTCAACACCGTGTGGTCGCGTTTGAATGAATCGCCCATATCGGCGAAAGAGATGCAAACCCGGTCGACCAGGCGACCGAGCAGGCGATTGGTCAATCCCGGCGCGGCATTCTGTTCATGAATCAGGGTCGGCAGACCCAGCATCCGGGCCGCCAACACCACCGGTCCGGACGCGTAGCCGCCAACACCGACCACCACATCGGGATGAAATTCGTGCAGAATCCGGATGGACTGGCCGAAACTGCGCAGCAGCAGGGGCCCCAGCAACAACTTATCGAGCAGGGATTTGCCGACCAGTCCCCTGGCGGCAATGGTCCGCAGGGGCAACTCCAGTTCGGGCAGAATCCGCGCCTCAATCCCCCAGGGCGTCCCGACAAACAACACGCTTGACCCCGGTTCGACCATCAGCAGATGTTGCGCCAGCGCTACTGCGGGAAACAGATGACCTCCGGTGCCGCCACCGGCCAAGAGCATTCTCATCGCACCTCCCCGGGAACATGGCTGGAAATATTCAATAAAATACCGATGGCGAACAGGGTCGTCAGCAGACTGGTGCCGCCGTAGGAAAGAAACGGCAACGCCAGACCCTTGGTCGGCAGCATCCCCAGCACCACCGCAATGTTGACGAAAGCCTCCAGGCCGAGCAGCAGGGTCAGGCCAAAGGCGAGAAAACGTCCGAAATCGTCCGGCGCCAGCAAAGCGG
>JARRKW010000067.1:0-6243 GCA_037387645.1 Desulfuromonadaceae bacterium | reverse complement strand
GGTGACCGCCGCCCCTTCCAACTGCTGCCCCGTTTCCCGGGGCGTGGCCAGGTACTGGGTGGGGAAATCGACGACGCTGGGATCGAGGCTGCTCAAAAACAGTTGTTTGTCCAGGGCCGTCAGGGTGGAGAAGTCGACCCCGCACCAGTCGGCGGGACGGGTGGAGAGCAGGGCGCGGCAGGCAAAGGGACGGACCTGGTAGACCGTGCAGGAGCCGGCGTCGTCCAGAAAGGGGCAGGCGCCGAGGCGGCTGCGTTGCAGTTTCAGATAGTGCTTGAGGTCGGCGGCTTCCGGCAGCACTTGGCGGAGCTGCAGGATGTAGTCCTCCAGTTGCGGCTGCGACTCCGGCAGGGCTTCGGTGACCCGCAGGGCCTCGCTCAGGCTGGCGTTGACGGTCAGGGTGCAGCAGTTCTGGCAGCCTTTGCCGCAGAATATTCGGCCTCCCTGTTGGGTGTAACGGTCGAGATCCTGTTGCACCTCTCGATCGAAACGGGCCTGCTGTTGGCGCAGCTCCTCCTTCAGTTGGGACCAGCGGGCGCTATGCGGTTGGTTGGGACTTTCCATGGCATTCCTCAGGGTTCGGTTGGAGGTTTCGCTTCGGTGGCCGCCGGGTCGGGAGTGATCAGTTCGCCGACGAACAGGCTGCCGTTGTGCACAAACAGGCAGGTCGGCAGGCCCTCGGCCAGTTCCATCAGGCGGCGGGCGTAATCCTGTTCTTCCCCCTCGGCCGGTTCGGCCAGACCCATGAAGACCACATCGGCGCTGGCACTTTCGGCGCGAATCAGTTCGTGAATACGGACATCCCCCGGTTTGACCATGATATCGATGTCGGCGTTGATGCGGATTTCCGGGAGCAGTTGCCGCAGGGATTTTTCCGTCTGCGCTTTCATCAATTCGTTGGAGGCGATGCTGAGGATGCGGATCCGGGCGTGCCGCCATTCCGGATTGCGGGTGAGCAGGTAGGAGAGCAGCAGCATCAGGTCGCCGTTGCGTTGCAGGCCCCCCCACCAGATGTGGATGGTTTGGCTTTCCCCCTCGTGGGTTGGTCGCAGCGGTTGCAGCCGGCCGATAACCAGCGACTGGTTGAGCTGTTTGAGGCGGCGAATGAGTTTGAGGAAAATGGTCAGGCGCTCCGGACTGTCGGGCCAGCCGACCAGGACCGTGTTGCTGGTTATGCCGGCGATGCCGTTGGCCTGGGCCACGGCCAGCATGCCGAGTTCGATATTCTGCACGATGTCGATTTCGCCGAAGGCGACGATGCCTTCCCGGTGCAGGAGCTGATCGATCCGTTGCTGGCGTTGCCGGGTGTCGATATTGAGATCGAGGATATTGCCCTCGACCAGTTCGCAGACGGTGACCACGCCGCGGTTTTCGCTGAGCAGAACACCGAAACGCACCAGGTCGATGCGGCGTTCGATGTCGGAGGCGAAAACCAGGAAATGAGGCCGCCAGTTCCGGGCCGTCATGGGCAAGCGATTGAGGCGAACCAGAGCCCAGCGGATCAGGGTTTCATAGATGTCGCGGCGGACATCCCCCCAGCTTTCCCTGCGCACCCGGCGTTTGAGCAGCAGCCAGATGCAAAGCTCGATGGTCAGGGCGATTACGGCAGCGGGCAGGTTGATCAGCAGCATGACGCCGAAGCAGCCCAGGGCGCCCAGCAGGCTGATGGCCCAGTGGATTTTCACCCGGGGCCGCCAGGAAGGGTTGCCGGAGAGGGCCTCCAGGGCCGCCGCCAGATTGATGGTGCCATAAACGGTGAGGAAAAACATGGTGACCACCTTGGCCACGGTATTCAGATCGCCGAGAAAAACCGCCGCCAGGGCGATGCCGAAGGTAACCAGCAGGCCGTTGAGCGGTTCGTTATTCTTCGCCATGGTGGCCAATCGGGCGGAGACCAAGCGGTCTCTGCCCAGGGCCTGCAGGGTGCGGGGGGCCGCCAGCATGGAGCCGACCGCCGAAGAAAAGATTGCGCCCCAGAGACCGGGCAGGATCAACCAGGGGCCGAACAGGGCCACCCGGGTCCAGACCAGCGGATCCTGGCGTAACATTGCGGCATCCGTGGCAAAGGTCAGCAGGAAGGGGACCACCAGGTAAACGGTCAGGCCGACCAGAGTGGCCAGCAGGGTGCCGCGGGGAATGGCCTCACGGGGGTTTTCCAGATCGCCGGACATGCTCAGGCCGGCCATGATACCGGTCACCGCGGGAAAGAAGATGGCGAATACCCGCCAGAAATTGGCCTCGGTGGGCGGTGTGGCTGCCAGCAGATGCTGAAGGTTGCCGTGCAGCAGGGAGCCTGCGGCCAGGGCGAGCAGCGACAGCCCGATCAGGATCAGAATCGGAACCTGGGATTTCAGGGCGAAGCCGGCACCCCGGTAGGCCAGGACGCCCACCGCCAGGATGATCAGAAAAGCGGCCGGTTGCAGCGGAATGCCGGGCCAGACGAAGCGCAGGGATTCGGCCAGGCCGAAGGCATAGAGGGTGATGGAGAAGGTTTGGGACAGGAACAGGGGCAGGCCGATGGCGCCCCCGATTTCCAGTCCCAGACAGCGGGAGATGATAAAATAGGCACCGCCGATGCCGACCCGACTGTTGGTGGCGATAGCCGATAGACAGAAGGAGGTGATGAGGGTGATGCCGTTGGCCAGCAGGACAATGAGCAGGGTTTTGAACAGTCCCACCTGGCCGACCACCCAGCCGAAGCGCAGGTACATGATGACGCCGAGGATGGTCAGGATGGTCGGGGTGAAAACGCCGAGAAAGGCGCCGAGTTTCCCTCTGTGCGGTAATCCCCCATTAGGGGTGCCGGTCAGCTGTTTCAGGGTCTGAATGGGCGTCGCTGCCATGAGCGTTTCCTCGGACGATTCGGCAGTTAACTGTGGGTGGAAGCAAACGATTCAAGATTACTCTACTTTTCTTGAAGACACCAGTTTCTGTTGCCTGGCGGGGCGATTCTTGGGTACAGTATCGCCATTTCGATGGGATGACCGGGCTCGTTGACGGCGGCCCGAGGCTTTCCCGAAGCAAAACATCTTTCGTTGGCATTGGATATTGACGCCGGCGGGATAAGGAGTCTGAATGCCCATTTCAGCGGGTGGGGAACTGGCCGTGGTACTGGTTGAACCCCAGCATCCGGGAAATATCGGCATGGTCTGTCGGGCCATGGCCAATTTCGGTCTGTCGGATTTGCGTCTGGTCAACCCCTGTCAATACCTGCATCCCGAGGCGCGCAAATTTGCCGTGGCCGCCAACCATCTGCTCGGGCAGGCGCGGGTTTTCGCCGACCTGTCCGATGCCATTGCCGATTTGCATCTGACCGTGGCCACCACCCGGCGCGGCGGGCGGCTACGGGGCGAATTGCTGGATCTGGCCGAAGTCCCGGGATTGCGGGACAAGCTGCCTCCCGGCGGTCGCATGGGGCTGGTTTTCGGTCGGGAGGATACCGGCCTGACCAGTGACGAGGTCGGTCTCTGTTCCCATACGGCGACCATTTCCACCGCCGCCGAGGTCGGTTCCATCAATCTGGCCCAGGCGGTACTGCTGTTCGTACATGAACTGTCGCGAACGCCGCGTTCCCGGGCGGAGAAAAATGACGAACCCTTATCGGAACAGGGGGAGTTGGAGGCATTGTTCGGGCAGATGGAAAGGGTTTTGACGAAGATCGCCTTTCTCAATCCCAAGTGTCCCGAGCGGGTCATGAATCCGCTGCGCCAGCTGCATCAGCGGGCCGGGATCCGTTGCGAGGAACTGCAGCTGCTGCGTGGCATATGGAGCCAGATTGCCTGGAGTATTCGCGCCTGGCAGGGACGCAAGCGTGGGGATGGTTGAATGAGAATGGAATAACCAAAAACAATTGACATAACGTCACCCATGTGGTAATTAAGTCGAGTTTTTGAGCTTCTAGAGAAAGCCCCGGGAACCATGTTGTATGTCCGAAAATAAATACCAACTGTATAAATCTCTCGGTTTCCTCTCGAGTGTTGGTATTTCCATGGTGGCATCCACTCTCATCGGTCTCGGCATGGGGTGGTGGCTGGATAAAAAGTTCGACACCAACCCCTGGTTTACCCTGATTTTTCTCGGGTTCGGCATCGTTTCCGCCTTTCGTAACGTGTATATTCTGACCGCCCGCGAATTGCGGCGGCAGAAACAGGAAGACCAGGACCAGAGTGGCGAATCAGGATGAGCAACTGCTGAGGGCGTTGTCCCGGCGTAACTGGATCATCCTCGCGGTTTTTCTTCTGGTCAGTCTGTGGTGGCGTTCGCCGGCGGTGACTCTGGGGGTTCTGTCCGGCGGGCTTGTGGTGATTCTGGGATATTACTGGCGCTACAACGCTCTGTGTAAATTGCTGGGCGCGCCGTCCCAGTTCGCCGCGAAGCGTTTTCAGTTGGGTTATTATATCCGCCTGGTTGCATTGGGAAGCGCGCTCTTCCTGTTGATAACCCAGGCGCAGATCGACCTGATCGCCCTGGCGGTCGGACTCTCGGTGGTGTTGGTGAATGTGCTGGGCACCACCCTAAAGCGATTGTTTGAATAAGGAGGCAGCTACAGGCTATGATACATCCCTTTCTTTTTCTAAAATGGCTCGAAGAACAGCTGCATATTCATGTCGGCGAACATGTCATGTACGCTTGGCTGGTCATGCTGATTCTGATCGTGCTGGGTTTCATCGCCACCCGTAATATGACCCTGGTACCTTCCGGCTGGCAGAATCTGCTGGAGGCGGTGATCACCGGGATTGAAAACCTCATGGAAGAAACCATGGGTCCCAAGGGCAAAGCCTATTTCCCGCTGCTGGCGACCTTTGCCCTGTTTATCCTGGTATCCAACCTGATCGCCCTGATTCCGGGATTCTATCCGCCCACCGCCAACCTGAACACCAACGCCGCCCTGGCCCTCACCGTCTTCGCCATGACCCATATCATCGGGGTGAAGGAACACGGGATCGCCTATCTGAAACATTTCATGGGGCCGATCGCCGTCCTGGCGCCGCTGATTTTCATTATTGAAGTAATCGGGCATATCGCTAGGCCGCTGTCCCTTTCGCTGCGTCTTTTCGGCAACATGTACGGCCATGAAATCATCCTGATGATCTTCTTTTTGCTGGTACCCTTCCTGTTGCCGGTGCCGATGATGCTGATGGGGGTTCTGGTCGCTCTTATTCAGACCTTCGTCTTTACCCTGCTGGCGATGATCTATATTGCCGGCGCTCTGGAAGAAGCACACTAATAATTCACATTCCCACTTGGGGGAATGCCGTCCTATACCGTATAGGAACAATAAAACCGTAGCATTACAGAAAAGGAGTAGTACCATGGAATTTTTTGCTTGGAGCGTGCTCGCTGCCGGTATCGGCATGGGTCTCGGTTCTTTCGGCACCGGTATCGGCCAGGGTCTGGCTATCAAAAGCGCTGTTGAAGGCGTTGCCCGCAACCCCGGCGCCAGCGGTAAAATCCTGACCACCATGATGATCGGTCTGGCCATGATCGAGTCTCTGGCCATCTACGTTTTCGTTGTGGCCATGATTATCCTGTATGCTAACCCCCTCACCGAAAAGGTGCTGGAACTGGTTGCGAAATAAGGATTGATTCGCATAACGCAAAAAAGGGGTGTATCCGTTGGGATACACCCCTTTTTTTGTCTGGTTCGGGAGCTGTCAGCGGGGACCGTGATTGCGGACAATCCGCATGAAGAGGACGCCCATGATGGAAAAACACAGGCCGATACAGATGCACAAATAGGCTATGCCGGTTGCTTGTCCCCAGCCCAGAAAGTCCTGATCACCGACCAGCACCAGCAGGGCGATGCCGCCGAAGGTGGCCAGCCCCCCCAGAATGTAGAGGACGAAAGCGCAGATGCCCAGAATCAGTCCGGTATCTTTGATCATGATGGGATGGTCCTTTGTTCGCGTGTTTCGGCAAGATGGCATTGCCATGTCGTTTCGCCGCGATTGAATCATAAAGCCGGTCCCTTGTCCAGTCCCCGTGGCGTGTTTTCAGAAAGGGTTTGCACGAAAGTGGCAGCTGTTTTGGCCGGTAGATTTAGCTGCCGGGCATTGCCTTGCCGGCAGCTTTGCAATAGACTAGCAGATAACGAGCGTGCCCGGCAGGGAGGGCGGCTGGGCAATGGTTGCCGGCAGGGTTTTGCGAAAAGGGTATTTTCTCGAAAATGAACCGATGATGGCAGGATCATGATTGACATTTTTGGCGAGCTATGGTAATCGATGCGCTGTTTGAAAAAAATAT
>JARRKW010000066.1:0-12542 GCA_037387645.1 Desulfuromonadaceae bacterium | reverse complement strand
AATGAACACCACGACAGCTTACATCGAAACTCCGTCCGCGAAAGAATTTTCGACGCCCTGCAGGGGAAGCCGCAGGGTAAAGGTGGTTCCCTCTCCGGGCCGACTGTCCACCAGAATCTCACCACCATGTTTTTGCACGATTTCAAAGGAAATACTCAAACCCAGACCCGTCCCCTTGCCGATCTCCTTGGTGGTGAAAAAGGGCTCGAAAATCCGGCTCAGAACCTCCGGCGGAATGCCACCGCCGGTATCACTGATTTTCACCCGGATATCCCCCTGCTCGCAGCGGGTTTCGACCCTGATCACGCCCTGTTCGGGAATCGCCTGGGCGGCATTGACCAGCAGATTCAGAAACACCTGATTGAGTTGCTGCGGATAACAGGTCAGCAGCGGCAGTTTGCCGTAATCCCGCTCCAGGGTCGCCTTATACTTGATTTCATTCCAGATTATGGAAATCGTGCTCTCCAGACATTCATTAATATCGGTGGAGCAGCATTGCGCGCTGTCGACCCGGGAAAACCCCTTGAGATTCTGCACAATATTTTTGACCCGATCAGCCCCTTCCAAAGATTCACGAATGAGGTCGACGCTGTCGGCGCAGACGAAATCGATTTTGAGTTCTTTGCGCCGGGAGGAAAGTGCCGCCAACTCGTCGCAGGGGAAATTGGCCAGCGCCCCATCCAGATCCTGGATATAGGCCGAAAAGCGCTCGATATATTTTTCCAGGGTACTCAGGTTGCTGATGATAAAGCCCATGGGGTTGTTGATTTCGTGGGCGACACCGGCCGCCAGCTGACCGACACAGGCCATTTTCTCCTGATGCAAAATCTGGCTCTGGGTTGCCTTGAGTTCCTCATAGGCCTTCTCCAGCTCGGCTCCCTTGCCCGTTAGATCCTGATTCAGCCGTTTCATCTCGGTGAAGTCGTTAACCGTGATCACGGCGCCCGATGCGGTCTCATCCTGCTCCATGAACAGAAAGGTTTTCACATGATACCAGTGCTGCGTCTTTGGATTGAAAAGATCGTAACTCTCGCCGTCCTGGCGGGGAATCAGTTCGAAATCGGCGAACAGCTTATCGAAAGGCTGCCCGAGCAGTTCTTTGTAATCGAGGCCCAGTTGGGTTTTGAGGGATTTGCTGCAACGCTTGATATGACCCCAGTTGTCCGTGAGAATGACCATACCATCGACGCAATCGATAATCCTTTCCCATTCCTGTTTGGCGTGCTGAACAGCCTTGAGGGTACTGTCCAACGCCTGGTGCTGTTGCTGCGTTTCCCGAAGCCGCTTTTTCAATTGATATTCGAAATATTTCTCCTTGGTCACATCGATCAGGGTCAGCAGATTGGCCGCGGATTCCGGCAACCGACGTAAAAAGGCGCGAACATAACGCAATTTGCCGTGAACGTTACGGAAGCGAAAGGTTATCGGCTCCGGTTCGGCGCCTGGATTCGCGGCCAGTCCCCGACACGCCTCACGCACCTCGCCGTGATCGGACTCGACGACGCAATCAAGCAGCGAGGTCCCGACCATCGCCTCGGCGGGCACCTCAAACATGGCGGAAAAAGCCGGGTTGACCTGCAACAGACCCAGGTCGGAATCAACAACCGCCAGGGGAGCCGCAGCCCTGAACAGGGCCTGGTAGGAAAACGTATGATTCACCGACTCTTCCATTGTAAAATTCCACTTTTTGTCAAAGTATTGGCAGCAGGCGCCGAAACTTCCCAAACCGCCGCCGCGGTTTCAATTATTTTTTTCCCCGGCGCAGACCCGCTTTTATCAATAGTAACAGTTGCTGTTGAAATTCGATGGGCATGTCCTGGATTTTTTCACTCTCCTGGCCCCCGGCAACAAAACGGAGGGCCACCCTATTGCCTTCACGTTTTTCGCAAACCGGTTCCAACAACCGGCCCTTTTCCCAGCGAAAAGTATAAACACCCGGTTTTATTTTAGTTTTCAGCAAATGTACCGCTTGAATGGCCTTCAGGGTATAGGCATGATTCAGCATTTCCTGCTGTTCACACAGAGGGATCAGCAATTTTACCACCAACGCGACAAGTACGATAACCAGCAGAAAATAAATTGTGGAAAGCGCCATCTTTCTTGCCTCAAATTTCAGGACCACGGCCAAAAAGAACTTTCTAAACAGTCACATGCAATTGATGCACCAGAAATAAATGGCTGCGAATCAGGCCGGATTCCCCCCGGGCGTCGAGGTCCGCTGGCCCGTCAAACCGATCTTGCCGCAAACGGGAGTCGCCGCTCCCAAATCCAAAAGCACAACCTCTGCCGGGACGGCAGAGGTTGACTTTGGCCAAACCGGAATCTATAGTGAGCCTCCATGAGAGACATTTTTCTGGCCGATGCGCATCTGCGCCATCCTCAAGACGCCAATTACCGTCATCTGCTCACCTTCTTGCGTTCCCAGCGCGGTGAATTGGGCACACTTTATCTGCTGGGCGACATTTTCGAATTCTGGATCGGTTACCGCCACTGCGTTTTTGCGCCCTACATTCCGTTGCTCGCCCAGTTGCGCCAACTGCGGCAGGCGGGAACCCGGATTGTTTATGTGGAGGGCAATCATGACTTCCATCTGGGACCGTACTTTGAACAGGAACTGCAATGCCGGATACTGCCCGACGGCGGCCCCATGGAGCTGAACGGCATGCGGATCCACCTGAGCCACGGCGATCTGATCAATGACCGGGATAACGGTTACCTGCGGTTACGTCGGTTCCTGCGCAGCCGTTTCCTGCTGGGGTTGGCCCGGCTGCTGCCGCCGGATTGGGCCTGGCAGGTCGCGGCCTGGGGCAGCACCCTCAGCCGGAAAAAACGCCCCGCCAAACACGACCCCGCGTCGCACCGCCGGTTATTGGAAAACCACGCCCGCAACCATTTTCAGACGGGCTGCCATGCGGTTATCAGCGCCCATTATCACCTGCCTCTTTACCAGAACATGGAAGAGGGAAAGGTTCTCATCGCCCTTGGCGACTGGATCAGCCAATATTCCTACGCGGTATTTGAAGACGGTAGGTTCTCGCTCAAAACCTTCTCCCCGGAAGAGTCCTGAGGGGCGCCTTCCCTCCCCTTGGCCATCAGCTGTTCCAGCAAGCCCTGTAACGTCATCTCAGCCAGAGCCTCGCGATTCGCCTTGGCCAATGCCTCTTCCAAACCGCTGACCAGCTCCCGCTCCGGCGTATCACGCAACCGATGATAGTCAAGGCCGTCCCCGCGCAAGGTTTGCAGCAGCTCATAAACGGTCAACCCGGCCAATGCCCGCCCCGGCTGATAGCTGCAGCTGTTTTTCCGGCCCGCCTGGATCTCCGCCAGCAAACCCAGCCGCACCATCTGCTGCAGCAGATCATGGGTCAACCGCGGCGGCAGGTCGAGATATTCAGCCAGCTGTCCGGAACTCCATCGATTTTCCCCGCCATAAAACTGTTCAGCGATGGTCAGCATAAGCGCCAGCGCCACCCGTTCGCGACTGCTCTGATTGACTTCCGAACCGCGAATATCGCTGGAAACCATGCGCAGGTTCTGCCAGACAAAAGTGACTTCAACCCCGAGCAGCACGATCAGCCAGCTGACATAGATCCAGACCATGAAAATCGGCACCCCCCCGCCAGAGCCGCCGGGTAGCGGACCCGGGTGTTCGGCATGAAGATATAAAGGGCAGTAAAGGTGATCCACATGCCGACAAAGGGAATCGATTTGAACAACAGCAGAATCAGGGGACCGAAATAGGTATTTTCCTGCAGATGGGTCACCAGCTGATTGCTGGCCAGGGAGGAAGTCATGGAAATCGCCGCCAGCACAAATACCGGTCCGATGGTGACCACGGAAAAATAGTCGGCAAAACGACGCAGCAGGGGGCGGGTTTCGTTCACCCCCCAGATGTGATTGAAACTCTTCTCGATATTGGAGAGCAGAGCCAACACCGTCAGCAGCAGGGCCGCCATGCCGACCACGCCGAGACGGGTGACATTGGTATTGTCAATATAACTGATGATCTGGCTGACGATGTCCTCGGCGCCCAGGGCCAGACGTTCCAGAATCAGCGGTTCCAGCACGTTCTGGACCCCGAACCCTTTGAGCACGGCAAACATCAGCGCCAGCAGCGGGACAATGGAAAGGAGGGTGGCATAGGTCAGGGCGGAAGCGCGCAGCATGCAGCCATCGGCCAGAAACCCCTGGATCACAGCGGAAAAAAGCCTGACATAGCGCAACAAGCGCATCTGCAACCAGGGAAGTTGGTTGACATCGGTGGTCCACAGATCCTGCTGTAGGAAGTTCTTGATTTTACCAAGCTTTTCAGACACTGCCCGCATAGGCCCTCCATCCGTTATAATGCGGACCGAACTCCCGCATCCCCAAGCAAAGATGTAACCTGAATCCGTGAATAGGTTATGGCCATCTCCCCCGGTACGGGTGCCTTGCACCAAAGAAGACGTCAGGCGTGAGGGGTAAATACTTAAGCCCCAACCAGGTCCGATAATGCCCTGCGCGCTCTCTTCACCCCTTGCCCCTTACGCCTGACGGATTCAGACATAAGTCAAATATAATGAATCAGTATAAAAGTCTGTTGCCGTCCTGACAAGAAAAAGCGGCGATGCTTAAAATTCCAGCAACAGGGCTTCGGCAATGAAAACACGCTCGGTAGCCGGCTTTTCGGAACCGAAAGCCTCGGCGACAAACAGGCTGTTGACACTGGCAAGGGTGACATTGAGCCGGTCGAGATCAAGCACCGCCGCAGGCGGCAACTGCGCTATCCCCTGGAAATTTTTCGGGCAGACATCGACAAAGCGCTCCCCGTCGCGCTGCCCCAAAAGGGGCAGACCATGGGTTCGACAGATGAGGGGACGCGCCGCGTAGAGCAGGCAGCGCCCTCCCTCCAGCAGGGGGCAGGGGTCGTCGGGACCGACGCACCGTGCCCGTTGGCGAATGTGCTCCGCCTCATCCCGGGGCAGCTCCCGCAGAGCAAAAGACAACGCCACCCCTTCGACCCAGAACAGGGCCAGATGGCGGCAGCAGCTGTCGCAGCCCGGATGGCAGTGGATCTGCTCCGGATAATCCTGCAGAATTCTCTGGTTCAGGCCGTCCACCCGCTCCACCAGCTGACGATAATTTCTCAGGTAATCCATCCCCGCTCCTGTCCGGACAGGTTGTTATGGCGCCAGCACGCCGCGAATGCCGTCAACCACATATTGGACGGCGATGAGCGCCATGATCAGACCCATCAAGCGCGTGACAATCCCCGCGCCGAGCACCCCCAGATAGCGCGCCAGCACGTCCGCCCGCATGAGCAACAGCCCGGTCAGGGTAAAAACCAGGGCATTGCCCGCCAGCAGGGCCAGCAGGGAGGCAAAGGAGGTCATCTGTTCGCTGAAAATCAGGGTGGTGGCAATGGCGCCGGGACCGGCCAACAGGGGAAAAGCCAGGGGCGTGATGGAGATGTCGGCCTTGGTCTCGGCCAGACGTTCTTCGCGCCGGCTGGTTCCGGTACCGGTGGCCCGACCATAGAGCATTTCGAGAGAGATGACAAACAACAACAGCCCCCCGCAGATGCGCACAGAGGTCGTCTCGATACCGAAATAGCCCGTGACCAGGGAGCCGCAGAGAATGAAAAAAACCAGCACGCCAAAGGCCGCCAGGGATCCGCGCAAAGCCATGGCGCGGCGCTCCTGCGGGCTGTTGTCCGGAGTGATGGCGAGAAACAGCGGCACACCGGCCAGGGGATCGACAATGACAAAGAGTTGCACGGCGAATATGCAGAAAAGTTCGAATGCCGAATTCATGGGCCTTCCGCCGAAAATCAGGGATGAGACTGCTGGACCACCGTCTTCACCGGCAGCCCGAAACTTTCAACCGGCACCTCGAAATCCGCCGAGGCGCCGACCAGAACGAGATTCTGTTCATCGGGGTGGAGATAGTCCCGGGCGACGCGGAGCACATCGGCAACGGTCACTGCGGCAATTTTTTCCTGATAGGTCTGCAGATAGTCCTGCGGATAATGGAAATAATCGATCCGCATCTGCTGGGTGACAATCTGGTGCGTGTCGGTGAAGGCGAAAACAAAGGAATTGATCAGACTGTCCTTGGCCAACTGGAGTTCCTCGGCCGACACCGGCCGCTGTCGCATCTCCCGCATGATCTGGCGCATCAGCGCGACCACCTCGCCGGTTGCGCCGCTTTTGGTTTCGCAGCCGGCGATGAAGGGACCGGGCAGCAGACGGCCCACCCTGAAATAGGAATAGACGGAATAGGCCAGTCCCCGGTTGGAGCGGATTTCACGCATCAGCCGGGAATTGAAACCGCCGCCGCCGAGAATGAAATTCATCACCCGCAGCGCCTGTAAATCGGGATTATCCTTATCAATGCCGATCTCCCCGAACAGGATGGTGGTCTGGGGGATGTTCTTTTGGGCCAGCCAAAGGGCGGCGGAAGGAGCCGGCGCAAGGGGGGGAATCGGCGAATTTGCGCGGCCGGCGGCCTGCCAGTCGCCGAAAATTTCGGTCAGGCACTGCAACAGCTCGGCCCGGTCGAAATCCCCGGTCACCCCCAGCCAGAGCTGATCCGGCCGCATGCTCTGTTGTTGCAGCCGCAGCAGATCCTCACGGCTGATGGCTTCCAAACTGGCCACGGTCGGCGTTCGTCCCAGGGGATGGTCGCCGTACAATGCCCGCATCAGGGCCCGGGAAGCGACCGAACCCGGTTGATCGTCCTGCCGTCGAACCTGTTCCACCGCCTGCCGCCGGGCCAGCTCAAACCGGTGCGCATCCAGGCCCGGCCGACGCAGTACCGCGTCGAGCAGTTTCAGTCCTTCGCCCAGATCGGCCCGGCGCAGAGAAAGATCGAGACTGAGGGTATAGGTATCGGCGATCACCGCAAAATCGGCCGCTATCTGCTCCAGATGGCGATCAAACGCCTCGGCGCTGAAATCACCGGCTCCGCCGGTTTGCAGCGTCGCCGCGAACAGACCGGCCAGACCGGTTTTATCCGCCGGATCGGCTATGGCACCGACGCCGGCCATGGCGGTGATTTCAACCAACGGCAGCTCGTGATCCTCCCGCAGATAGAGCCGAATGCCGTTGGGCAGCAGGATGGGTTCAACCACCGGAATGCTGAACTCCAGGGGCGCGAAACGGATCTGGTCCGGACGTACCGAGGTCGCCATCGGGACACAAGCCCCCAGCAACAGCATCAGCAGGCCAATCACTCCATGACGCAACAGGCTCATAACGTCCCCCCCTGTTTCTGCAGAACAGCCACGGTGCGATTATCGGCCTGAAAGTAGGTCTTGGCTACCGTCATGATCTCCTCGGCGGTTATGGCGGCAACCTGGGCGTCATAATCGACCAGATAGCGCCAGTCTCCGGCGACCGATTGATAATAGGTCAACATCCGGGCCAATCCCGAGTTCCCCCGCAGGGAGCGCAGGCGATCCGTCGCCAGGCGATTACGGGAGCGGACCAGCTCTTCCTCCGTCACCGGCTCGCTGGCCAGCTTTTCCAGTTCGACATAAATGGCCTGTTCCACCTCCGCCACCGTGTGCGGATAACGCGGCGTGGCGGAAATGACGAACAGATTGGGATAGCGTCCCCCCGGCGCGCCCGAGGTGGAAATGCTGACGGCCAGTTGTTTTTCCACCACGATGCTCTGATAGAGTCGGGATGTCCGGCCCTGCCCCAGAACCATATCGATCAGATCAAAAACATAATCGGCCCGGCTGGGCAGGGTCGGTTTGTGAAAGGCGATGGACAGGGACGGTTCGGCCTCGAAATCGATGCGGACCCGCTTTTCCCCCCGCTGCCGGGGTTCAACCGCCAGCACCGGCGGCACCGGCATGCCCGGCTGGATATCGCCGAAGTAACGTTCAATCAACGCCACGGCCTGCGCAAACTCGACATCACCAACCAGGGCCATGACGGTATTCACCGGCGCATAGTATTGGTGGAGAAAATCCCGGGTTTCCGCCAGGGAAAGGTTTTCAATATCCGAAGACCAGCCGATAATCGGAGCGCGATAAGGGTGTACGGCAAAGGCGGTGGCCAGCAAATTTTCGTACAGCAGTCCGGCGGGATTGCTTTCATAGGATCGCCGCCGCTCTTCCTGAATGACCTCCCGCTCGGTGAAAAACTCCCGGAGCACGGCATTTTTCATGCGATCGGACTCGATGGCCGCCCACAGTTCAAGCTTGTTGGACGGCAAGGAAACCAGATAGGTGGTCAGATCCTTGCTGGTGAAGGCATTATACCCGACCCCGCCCTTTTCGGCATAAATCCGCGAAACCTCATCCTTGACCACATATTGCTGATGCTGTTTTTGCAGTTGCCGCAATTCCGCCGCGACCGCGGCAAGCCGCTGCGGATCGGCAGCGGCGCGGGACTTCAGGGCATCGAGTTCGGCTCCGACCCGCTCGATGTCCGCAAGCAGGGGGGCTTCCCGGGCATAATCGGTCGTCCCCAGGGTCTTGGTTCCCTTGAACAGCATGTGCTCCAGCAGGTGCGCCACACCGCGGGTCTCGTTGGTCTCGTTCACCGAGCCGACCCCGATGGTGATATAGGCGGCGACGGTCGGCGAATCATGTCGCTCCACCAGCAACAGTTGCAAGCCGTTGGCGAAGGTGTGTTCGCGCACCTTTTCTACCAGCGTCTGGCCTTGCGCCGTCGCTCCCTGCAACAACAACCA
This sequence comes from Desulfuromonadaceae bacterium, assembly GCA_037387645.1. Classification (GTDB taxonomy): domain Bacteria; phylum Desulfobacterota; class Desulfuromonadia; order Desulfuromonadales; family Trichloromonadaceae; genus Trichloromonas. The sequence continues at coordinate 3,857 of JARRKW010000066.1, read as the reverse complement.
ACTCCCCAAAAGGATCCAGCTGTATCGAAATCGAAACATCGGTTACTCCTTGAACTGGCGTCTGAGCCATCGCACATGGCTTCTCCCGATCAAAATATCCGAGAAGGGGCTTTTTCCCTAGTTAAAAATCGACAAGGTTGACACGGACGAAGTCGTTCACCATGGCAGCGACCTTCACGGACAAAACGGGCCGGCCAGGACAGCCGTCTTGGGGAACGCAGCCTCTGCTGGTCCCATTTTATCCGGACACAGCACAAAAGACAGTCCGATCGGCGCCTCCCAAACAAAACCGGCAGACCGAAATCTGCCGGAAACGTTGCCATAAGGAACCGCTGTCACCATCCGCAGAACCGTCACGTTGCCGGCTCACTCCTGCATGCGGCTGTAGTTCATCAGGGATGAATCGATAACCGTTCCGACCTGACTACGGGAGCCGGACAACAGCGTCTGCCGGATCACCTCCTGCATGGAATCGACAAAACGCACTTCGATGGTGTCGAGCAGGGTCTCGTCGATGTCCCGCAGATTCTCCCGGTTACGCTCCGGCAGCAGAATGACGGAAACCCCGGCCCGCCGGGCGGCCAAAAATTTTTCCTTGACGCCACCGATGGGAAGAATGCGCCCCGACAGGGTCAATTCGCCGGTCATGGCGACATCGCGTCGGGCCGGCCGACCGGTCAACAGGGAAATCAGGGCCGTGGCAATGGTAATCCCGGCCGAGGGACCATCTTTGGGAATCGCTCCCGAAGGCACATGGATGTGAATATCGCTGGTTTCGAAAAAACCGTCCGGAATACTGAATTCGAAGGCATGAGAACGCACGAACGACAGAGCCGCACGGGCCGATTCCTGCATCACCTCGCCGAGACTGCCGGTGAGGGAGAGAGTTTTTTTCCCGGTCATGCGCGAGGCTTCGATGAAAATGATATCGCCCCCCGATTCGGTCCAGGCCAGCCCCGTGACCACACCAACCCGGTCTTCCTCGGCGGCCACATCGGTGAAAAACCGCCGGGCGCCGAGGAGTCTCTCCACCTCCGCCGGCGTAATCACTCCCAAATTGGGAAGTTTTTTGGCCAGTGTTTTCATCTTCCTCAAAGGTCAAGGGATGTTCCGCCAGGCCATTTTCCTCGATCTGTTTCGGCAACAGATAGCGAAAGGCTATCTGCAATTTTTCCTCATCGCTGTACCCCGACAGCGCGATGACCTCCATGCGGTCCCGCAGGGCATGGGGAACCGGATCCATGACATTGGCGGTGGTAATGAACATGACCCCGGACAGGTCGAAGGGCACATCCAGATAGTGGTCGACAAAAGAGTCGTTCTGCTCCGGATCGAGCACTTCGAGCAGAGCCGAAGCCGGATCGCCACGGAAATCCTGACCGATTTTGTCGACCTCATCGAGCATGAAAACAGGATTGCGGGCCCCGACCCGGCAAATTTCCTGGATGATCCGGCCCGGCATGGCGCCGATGTAGGTGCGCCGATGACCGCGGATTTCTGCTTCATCCTTGATGCCACCCAACGACATGCGAATGAACTTCCGGCCCATGGCCCGGGCGATGGAACGCCCCAGGGAGGTTTTGCCGACCCCCGGCGGTCCGGTAAAACAGAGGATGGGACCTTTGGTATTGACCTTGAGGGAACGACCGGCCAGATACTCGAGAATGCGCTCCTTGACCTCCTTCAGGTTATAATGATCCTCATTGAGCACCTGTTCGGCCAGGCCGATATCCAGGACATCGTCCGTTTTTCTGCTCCAGGGAACATTGCAGAGGTAATCGAGGTAGGTCCGGGCCACGGTATATTCGGGCGAAGCCGGATTGATCCGTTCCAGCCGCGCCAGCTCTTTTTCGGCAACCTGGCGAACCTGCTCGGACATGTCGCTGGCGGCAATACGTTTTTTGAACTCTTTCAATTCCGTCTGGCGGGGATCGTCCTCGCCAAGCTCCTCCTGGATTTCCTTCATCTGCTCACGCAGCAGATACTCTTTCTGGTTCTTGCCGAGACGCTTAACCACCTCATGCTGTACTTCACCCCGCACCTGAAGTCGTTGCACTTCGGTAGTCAACAACAGATAGACCTCCTTCAGTCGATCCAGGGGATCAACCAATTGCTGCAAACGCAGTTGGGTCGTCAAATCGGGCTGCAAATAAACGCCGATCAGGTCGGCGAGAGCTCCGGGATCGTCCATTTTGTCGATCAACTTGAGCACATCCGCCGGCAGGGAACGCCCCAACGCCAGGGACACCTTGAGCAGGGCATTGACACTCTGCAACAGCGCATCGGCGACCAGGCCACGGCGATCAGGTTCTCTGATCACCTCAACCCGCACCAGCAAATAGGGATCCGCCTGCACCTCCAACAACATCCGGACCCGCTGCAACCCCTCCACCACAAGCTTCCCCCCACCATTCGGCATCCGGAACAACTGGTTGATCCGACAAACCGTCGCAATCGGATGAAAGTCAATCAGATGACGCCCGACCCGGCTGTCCGTGCAGGTTGCCAACACCAGCAACTGCTCTCCGAGCATGACATCATCGACCAGAGACATTCCCTCAGCCGGCACGAAAATGGAAAAAACCATGTGCGGAAACGCGACCTGGTCCCGAAGCGGATAAACCGGGACAAGCGAGGGAATACCGAAGAACTGGGGCATAATCGACTCCCGTGGCTTAGGAAATCAGTTCGTCCGACGCCCGGGGTCCCTTTGCGCATTTCCGCACAGCGGATTTTTTGCCGTTACTGAAATAAAAATTTCCTTTCCCTCTTGCACATTTCGTTTTCTTGTCTAAGATTAGTCAATCCCAACTTGACCGCAGGGTCTGATTTGATTTTCCATGAAACCATATAGGTTCAATCACTGCAAAGGAGAGGAACAATGAGCCGACTCAAGGGCATCGAAGGCATCGGAGAAGACAACTCCCGGTTGCTGAAACGGGCGGGGATCCATTCTGTTCAAGCATTGCTGGACCGGGGCGCGACCCTACAGGGGAGGAGGGACCTGTCGGAAAACACGGGGATTTCCGAATCTCAACTGTTGCGTTGGCTGAACAACGCCGACCTGTTCCGTATTCGCGGCATCGGCGAAGAATACTCCGAACTGCTGGAGCTTGCCGGAGTTGACAGAATCTCCGAACTGGTCCTGCAGCAACCCGCTGAACTGCATCGGAGTCTGATTATCGCCAACGACAAAAGACAGCTGGTCAAGCAGCTGCCGTCCCTCAATCAAGTTAAGAGCTGGATCGAGCAGGCGAAACAGTTGCCGCGCATCATTCAGCACTGAACAACCGGCACCGACAACACCCATCTTTTCAACCGGGGCGAACGCCCCGGTTTGATTTTATCGGGAACAGCGTTTTCGTCGGCAGCGGTCACCCTTGTCCGGGAGGATCCCCGCTTAACTGGGTGTCTGGCGATGACGGGCAGGGTCGGATTCGCTGTTACGGTCGGCATACACCCCCGCCAGAAGAAATGAAAAGGCTAATATATTTAACAACGTCAATACGATTGCTATAATTCCATTCATAATCCCCATTTGTGTTTTTGTCATCACATAGTGTTCCATTGCGTAAGACACAAACGGAGTGACGCCGGCCCCGACCAATTGGCATATCACGATCATTCCGACGCCCTTTACCGCCCATGAAGACGCTTTCGGCGACTTGTGCCAATGCACGATAATAACGGCAAAGCCTGCCATACAGGCAAAAGCCCATGGGATACGACCGATAAACGGATAGACTGAATCCAGCAGAGCCTGTAGGTCGTTAACGGTGAAGACCAGAACAACCACCGTTATCGAAAAAACGACGGCAAACGAAGAAAAGAGAGCGCCCACGAGATTTCCCGCCCTG
>JARRKW010000065.1:0-10000 GCA_037387645.1 Desulfuromonadaceae bacterium | reverse complement strand
GACCCATCTGCATTTGCGAATAAATCTGATGGACCTTGTCATCGCGAATCAAGGCGCGAATGGCCATATTGGGGACCATGACCTCCAACGCCAGAACGCGGCCGGCACCGGAAATATGGGGCAACAGGGTCTGCGACATAACCCCTTCGAGGACAAAAGAAAGCTGCGTCCGGACCTGCTGCTGCTGAACGTTCGGGAAAACGTCCACGACCCGATTAATGGTCTGCACACAGGAGTTGGTATGCAGAGTGGCAAAGCAGAGATGCCCGGTTTCGGCGATGGTCAGGGCCGCCTCTATGGTTTCGATATCCCGCAACTCCCCCAACAATACCACGTCAGGATCCTGCCTCAATATGTAGCGCAGGGCTTTTTTGAAGGAATGGGTATCGGATCCGACTTCACGCTGATTTACCAGACATTTTTTATGCGGATGCAGGAACTCGACCGGATCCTCGATGGTCACGATATGTTCCGACCGCTCGCAGTTGATGGCATCGATCATGGAGGCCAGGGTGGTGGATTTACCGCTGCCGGTCGGCCCGGTGACCAGTACCAGCCCGCGGGGTTTGTCACAGATGTCCCGTACCACTTTCGGCAAGCCGAGTTCCTCGAAAGTTTTGATCTTATAGGGGATCAAACGGAACACACCGGCGACGGCCCCTCGCTGCATAAAGAGATTACCACGGAACCGCGACAACCCCTTCACGCCGAAGGAGAGGTCCAGTTCATTTTCCTCCTCGAATTTGCGCTTCTGGGCGTCGGTCAGAATACTGTAACAGAGTTGTTTGGTCTCCGCCGGTTGCATCATGGGCAACTTCAGGGGTGTTACTTTCCCATCAATGCGGATGAGCGGCGGCGTGTTCGTGGAAATATGCAGGTCGGAAGCGCCCTGCTCCACCATCGTTTTCAACAGCTGATGCATACTGACCATGTGGTTACACCTCAATAATTTGGGAATTTACCTTTTTCTTTAAATTGAATCAGATCCGACAAGCCTGTCAATCATCCCCGATAGTGGAACGCAACACCTCCTCAAAGGAAGTGACCCCTTCCTTGAGTTTGGTCAAGGCCGATTGACGCATGGTTTTGACCCCCAACCGCATGGACTCGCGCTTAATCTCGGCCGTGTTGGCTCCAGCCAGTACCAGTTCGCGGATCTCTTCAAACATGGGCATGATCTGGTAGATACCGATCCGTCCCTTGTAACCGGTATTGTTACAGGTGGTGCAGCCTTTACCCCGATAACAGACAAACTCATCCACCTCTTCGGGGGAAACTCCGGCGTCGATAAGGGCCTGCTTGGGGATGTCCTCAGGCTCCTTACATTCGGAACAGACCCGCCGACCAAGACGTTGGGCGGTAATCAGGTTGACTGCGGAAGCGACCAGGAAGGGCTCGATCCCCATGTTGAGCAGACGGTTGATGGTGCTGGGAGCATCGTTGGTATGCAGGGTGGAAAGCACCAGATGTCCGGTCAGGGCCGCCTTGACCCCAATCTCGGCCGTTTCGAAGTCGCGAATCTCCCCGATCATAATAATGTCCGGGTCCTGGCGCAAAAACGCCCGCAGGGCGGCGGCAAAATTGAGACCGATTTCCTCATGCATCTGGACCTGATTGATTCCGGCGAAGTTAAATTCCACCGGATCCTCGGCGGTGGATATATTTTCCGAGACCTTATTCAATTCGCTCAAAGCCGAATAGAGAGAAACCGTCTTCCCGGAACCGGTCGGCCCGGTGACCAGCACCATACCGAAAGGTTTATGAATCGCCTCCTTAAACCATTCAAGAGCCTGCTGCTCATAACCGAGCTTGGTCATATCCAATTGCAGATTGGACTTGTCGAGCAACCGCAAGCAGATCTTTTCCCCGAACAGCGTAGGCAGACAGTTGACCCGGTAATCCATATCCTTGCCGGCGGCAAGTTTGATTTTGATGCGTCCGTCCTGAGGCAGACGCCGCTCGGCAATATCCATCTCGGACATGATCTTGATACGGGAGGTGATGGCGTTCTTCAATTTCATCGGCGGCTTCATCACCTCATAAAGCACCCCGTCAATACGATAACGGACCCGAAACTCTCTTTCATAGGGTTCGATATGAATATCCGATGCATGCCGCTTGATGGCATCGGTGAGAATCAGATTGACCAGTTTGACAACCGGAGCATCCTCACTGGCTTTTTCCAGTTCCTGCACATCGACATGATCTTCGTCATCAACCAGCTCAAGATCGATATCGTCGAGATCTTCCATGACATCGGCCAGGGAAGCGCTCTGGTCGTAATATTTATCGATGGCGGCTTTAATGGAGGCCTCGGGAGCGACCACCACCTCGACATTGTAGCCGGTCATGAATTTAATGTCGTCGATGGCAAAGATGTTGGAAGGATCGCTCATCGCCACGATCAGAGTGGAACCGGCGCGGTTGATGGGGATAATCTGGTATTTCTGGGAAACTTCACCGGGAATGAGACGAATGATAGCCGGTTCTATTTCAAACTCGGCCAGGTTGATGGTCGGCACACCATACTGTTTGGAAAGGAATGAAGCCAGTTCCTCTTCTTGGACAAACCCCAGCTTAACTAGGCTGGCCCCCAAACGACAGCCTTCAAGCTTTTGATTTTCAAGGGCTTTTTTTAACTGATCTTCTGTGACCATCTGATGACGGACCAGAAGTTCGCCGAGACGATTACCTTTCATCGACAAAGGAAAGCTCCTAGGGTCAAAAAGTACCTATTGGTATAACAAAACAGAAAAACCGTCCATAATCAATCGCCAGCTAACCTGCAATTGTTTATGAGCGCTCGCGGCAAAAGTTCTTAAGTGCCTAGGCAATGCGAGACACCTTGAACAATACGGACTAGGCGCATAAGAAGCAATCAATGTGCCATACAAAAAAACTAGGGGATTTGTTGTCCTTGTCCAAACGGGACGAACATCCCAGGGACTGAAACAAGCTCCAAAGTTGGCGGCCACGCCCTGTAAATAACTATATTTATTTAAATTTATTGTTTATCAAACAGCATCCTGAAATTTTTTGGGCCGTATCGAAGGGCTGCGTCAACCATTCTCCTTCCCATAGGGGGTCGAATCCTCCGAAGTTGTCAGGGAATTGAGATATTCACGGAAGTCAATTAATTGACATGACGATAGAATCTGACGCGCCCGGGCGATATCCTTCTGAATTGCTGCAATAAGATCCTGCACCGAGTCGAATCGTTTTTCGTTACGTAATCGCTCAAAAAAATAGATCCGCAAAACCTCTCCGTACAGATCTCCATCAAAATCAAGCAGATGGACCTCTACCGTTACCGTCTGATTGCCGAAAGTCGGATTCCAACCGATATTTAATACCCCGTCATAGAGCCGCTCTCCCCGCCTGACCTTGACTGCGTAAACCCCGGGAATCGGCAGAATTTCCTTTTCAGTGATCAAATTCGCCGTGGGAAACCCGAGATGTCTCCCCCGTTTCAGGCCATGCGAGACCACTCCTTCCAGCGTGAAATGACGCCCCAGATAACGAACAGCCCCAGCCACATCTCCGGCGCAGATCATCTTCCGTACCAATGAACTGCTGTAAACCACGTTATGTTCGGCCAAAGGTTCAAGAATATCAATCCCGAAATTATACTTTTTACCCAGCTGTTGCAACAGTGTAACATTCCCCTCCCGGTTATGGCCAAAGGTATAATCATAACCGACAATCAGATGATGGACACCGATGGTCTGCACCAGAATATCTTTGACAAACTGATCGGCCGACATGTTGGCCAGTTGTTGATCAAAGGGGAGGCAAATCAGCACATCGATATGGGAAGCCTCAATTAAACGTTCCTTTTCGGCATGGGTGTTCAACAGCCTGGGAGCGTGAGCGGGAGCGAGAACCTTTAACGGATGAGGCACAAAGGTCAGAACAACAGAGGTCCCGTTTTCAGAACGGGCCTTATGCACTAGGCGTTGAAAAATTTCCCGATGACCCAAGTGGACACCATCAAAATTACCAATGGTTAAAATCGGTTTACACAGGGGCGATGTCAATTCAGCAAGGTTTCTGATAATCTTCATGGCTTCAATCTGCGTTTCGACTTGCTCCTTGCGCCGGGAAGGCTGGGCAAACTGTCGGCTGCGATCAGGGAAAAATCGATTTCCCGTCGAATCAGGTCCACATGCTCAAGACGAACCCGAACCGGCATACCGACCTGAAAAATCCGGCGGCGGCGTTCCCCGATCAGGCGCTGCATATCTTCTTCAAAACGATAATAATCATCGGTCAAACTGGACAGGTGAATCAACCCTTCAACGAAAATTTCGTTGAGTTCCACAAAAAAACCAAAAGGCTGGACCCCGGATACCAACCCATCGTACACCTCGCCAATCCGGGTGGCCATATATTGACACTTTTTCAGCTCCACAATATTCCGCTCGGCCTCCATGGCCCGGCGTTCACATTGGGAGGTATGTTCGCCGGCCTGAGGCAACCAGTGCCGCAGCTGTTCGATGCGGGCCGGCGCCAACGATTCCGACACCAACTGTTCACGCAAAATCCGATGGATAATGAGATCGGGATAACGGCGTATGGGTGAAGTAAAATGGCAGTAAACCGGGGCCGCAAGACCGAAATGCCCGAGGTTCTCCGCCGCATAACGGGCCTGTTTAAGGCTGCGCAGCAGTACGCTGTTAAGCAGTTTTTCTTCGGGACGGCCCTGCACCTCGACCAACAACCGCTGTAGGGCCAGAGCGAGACCACCCTTGGATCCAAGCTCGAAACCATATCCAAACTGAGCTGCAAAAAATTGAAATGACTCAATCTTTTCCTGATCCGGCAGTTCATGAATCCGATACAGCAGCGGCACTCCCCGTTCCGTGAGGAACGCGGCAACCGCCTCATTGGCCGCCAGCATAAATTCCTCAATCATCCGATGGGCCATAAAACGCTCGGCTCGTCGGACAGCTACCGGCTTGCCATCCTCTCCAAGCTCCACCTCGGCTTCGGGAAGATCAAAATCCAGACTGCCCCGCTGCCGCCGTCCCTGCAGTAGTAGGCGGGCCAACACCTCCATTTCCTGCAAGACCGGCAACAGGGAGGCATAGCGATGAATAACCGCACTATCCCCGAGCTCGAGCATGGCTCGAACATCAGTATAGGTCAGCCGGGCTCGACTGCACATGACGGCCGGATAGAAACGCTTGGCAAGAAGTTTTCCGCCAGCGTCAAACAACAGCTCGGCTGTCAACGCTAAACGTTCCACGGCAGGATTCAGGGAACAAATCCCGTTGCTGAGCGCCTCGGGCAGCATGGGAATACACTGTCCCGGGAAATAAATACTGGTGGAACGTTCGTAGGCGGCCTTGTCGATGAGGCTGTTCTCCGCCACATAATGGCCGACATCAGCAATAGCCACCCAGAGACGAAAGCAACCGTCAGCTTCCCGTCGAACACAAACGGCGTCATCGAAATCCCTGGCGGTCTCACCATCAATGGTCACCAGAGGCAACGAACGCAGATCTTCCCGCCCCGCCCAATCTTCAACTCGAACCTGATCCGGAACCTGCCCGGCCGCAACCAACACTTCTGCGGCAAAGCGGTGAGGAAAATGGTATTTATGAGCTACGGCAAGAATTTCAACGGCCGGATCATCAGCGTCGCCGAGAATTTCCAGCACCGTCCCTTCCGGATGGCGGCCTGGCATCGGAAAAAGATCGATCCGAACCAGCACCATCTGACCAGGACGCAGGCCGGCGGGCGGGTGAGGAATAACGATATCATGGCGCACATCGGGGTCGAGAGAAACCACATAACCCCAATCCCGACCCATTTCATACCTGCCGAGAAACTGCCGATGACTCCGTTCGACGATACGCTCCAGTCGACCTTCGGGCTTGCCGCTACGAGGATCGCGCCCCATCCGCACCGCAACGACGTCGCCATCCATAACGTCACCCAAATAGCGGGCCGGAACGAACAGATCCTCAGCATCCGGAGCAAGCGAAACAAAACCGTAGCCGTCCCGATGAATACGAATCGGTCCCACTTTCAGTACCACCTGCCGGGGCAGAGAAAAACGGCTGCGTTTATGCCGTATCAGCGTACCGGCGTCACGTGCCCACAGGTGTTTGCCAAATTTGCGATAACCGAGCACGTTGTTGAGACGGGCATCACGGCCACCATCCAGGGGCATGACATGGCCCTTGAGCAAGGGTTGCAGATAGCCGGCCAGAACCGATCCGCCTCCCCCGGTAATCACCATGGTATCGATATCCCAATCATCCGCCCAAAGTCGATCCACCTCGTTGGCCACGGTGGCGGCCAACTGACTGAAAACCTCTTCGATCAAGTTTTTCAGATTATATTCCTTGCCGCGGATCTTGATGCTGCCCCGGTCAACGGCGTCATAGAGACGATAAAGTTCGATATTGACGCCACTTTCTTCCCGCAACTTGGTGGCGATGACATTAAAGGCGCGGGCAATACCCGAATCGGTGGTTCGACTGCCCCGTTCCGAATAACGCATTTTATCGGAAATGGTGTAATCGGATGTCCGGAACCCGACATCAATGATACCGATTTTTTCCTTCACCAACCGCTTGTCGCCCAACTCACCCAAATCGTTCAACATCAAATTGAACATCGATCCGAAAGGCTGGGGGATCACCCGAATCTTATTGATGTTGATAACCTTGGATTTGGACTGTCCGGCGGCATCGCTCAACACCACGGAATGCTCACCGAGCAGAAGGCTGCTGACCTCTTTTTTATATTTCTGATAGTAACCAATGGGAAGACCGGTTACCAGATTGATGGGAATATGCCCTCCGACCATTTTGGCCGCCGCAGTCAACGCCAGAACTTTAACGAATTTGGCAATAAACTGGCCCTGATCCAGGGTAAAAAACCTCACATTACTCTGTCGTTCGGCCAACTCACCAAGAAAATATTCCCGACCATCGATATTGATCTGTAAATGTTCATCCTGATCGTCATCGGCTAAAATCAATTCGCGAAACTGTACTTCCGTCGCTTCGCCGAAAACCGATTTGAAGATCAACACATCCGTTCCGTTGGTTGCCTTGGTAAAACCAAAACCAATGTCAATCCCGAGGATTTCCATGTTTTCTCCTGTTATTTTGGTGTTCCTTCCGAAGTGGTGGCTAGCGAGCCGAAAGCGGCACACAGGTCATTACAACAGATCTTCGTCGTCAATGTTATAGAATACCAAGCCGGAAGGACAATTGGGATAGAAGGAGGTGGATTTGAAGGGCATTATCTCGCCGGAGTTGGCCACCTCCCGCACTTCTCCCAAAGGGGTGGGATTCATCAAAAAAGCCAGTTGGGCATTTTCTTCCATCACCAGGCGGAAGGAATCGTCGAATCCCTCGACATACCGCACCTGGCCAGCCCGTTCTTCAATGCCAAAGTCCAGAATTTTTTCCAATATCAACCGGTGCAGGATCGATACATCAAGCGTACGCAATACCCTGGGAGTGCTGGCATCAAAAAGATCGTCCATGACCTGTTCTTCTTTGAGAACCAGATAATGCATCAGCTCCCCGCCGGTGTACAGCCCCAGCGCATGGCGGTCCTTCCCCAGTTCAGCCAGGGTCTGCCGGATTTCCCGCCGTGACGCCATCGTTTCCACGGCATAGGAACGACTGTCGATATGGAAATAGTTGGCCAGTTTTCGCAGAAAGTCGGTCATTTTGAAATCAATCAGACCGTTGATCACCCGATGCGTCGGAAATACCCGCATCCCCGGATCTTCCATATTGGCAAAACAGATCAACACATAGTTGAAAGCCTCTTTGCCGGTAAAGTTCGTTCGGCCAGAGCGCATGAAATCACGGAAACCGAGGGCCGCCTCGTAACAATGGTGGCCTTTCGCAATCAACAACGGTTTGCTATCCAGAACCGATTGAACTTTTTCAATCAGAGAGGATTCACTACTTCGCCAAAGGCGATGCTTCACACCTTCGTCATCCCGAATATCCAGATCGGGGCTGCGATATTTCTCCTTTTTACCGAAAACCTCGAGGACACAGCAGGGATCCGAATAGAGAGCGAAAACCGGGCTCAAATTGGCGTGACAGGCTTCGATCAAATGAAACCAATCCGCCGTCAGATGGGAACGGGTTGCCTCGTGCGGCTTGACCAAACCGGTGGAAAAATCTTCAATTCGGCAAAGAGCAATAATCCCCTGGCGAACCAGCGGTTCCTCCCCATCGAGGTGATACTCCTGATCATAAAGATAAATGGAAGGTGTCGGATCCCGAACCAGAATCTGATTATTCAGCCAGGCGTTGAATTCGGCGGCGATGCGTGGATAACGATCATTCTCGGCCTCCCCGGTCTGTCCCAGCAGCAGACGACCAATGTTGTGGGGATGGCGGGCCAAGAGCCTCTCCCGGCTCGATTCAGAAACAACATCATGGGGCGGAGCAAAAACCCCCGCCAGATCCCGAACCAGCACAGGGTTATAACGAATCCCCCGAAAGGGGATGATTTTGGCCATGCCGAAAAACTCCCTGAACCACATTAAATGCGAGCACCACTATACGTAAATCCATTAAAACGTTGCAAGAAAAAACTCTTGCCAAAACCACCTCATTCCCAAGCATCGGTTGCGGGATTCCAACGTTTGATCACCGCCTTTCCAGTAGTCGAGTAGGGAACGCCGACCCGGAATTTCCGTTGTACGCTCCAGTTCATGACGCAAACATATCGACTGCTGCTGGTGCCATTAGGGTTCAGGTGAATGTTCTCCATGCCGGTTGATTTGCTGCATGTGGACAGACTTCTGACAAGAACCTCGGGAGGAAAATCATCCCAATCATATACCACATTCTGATCCCAGGACGCGGCGCTGCTGTTGTTCGCACGATCACCGTGGGTCATACGGTAACGCCCGTTATCAAGATCAAACTCAACCCGATGTTCCAGCATGGTGGTAATGGCCCGCTGCCTCGCCTCCCGAAGTGCGCCCAAAAAGGCACGGGCCGTCGCTCTGTACTCGGCCTCCTTGCGCCAGGAAAAACAGGCCGGCATGGCCATACCGATCAGGATGCTCAAAAGCGCACAGACAACAAGCAGTTCGTACAGACTGAAACCCGTCATTTTTGTCATCCGACCCTCCTTTGTTGATATGCAATTGAATTAACATCTGAACCAATATCTCCTTAGAATATTTTTATTTCATTTGCAAATTTTCGTTCCCGAAATAAAAAAAGGGCCGGGAAATCCCGACCCTTTGGTGTTTTTAATTGGGTTACAGCTTACAACAATCGAATCACAACTTGGCCAGCCCGCTCGCCAGGGAACTGATTTGTACCTTCAAATTGTCATTGTTATCGACCCGAATATAGAGCAAAGCCGTACAGGAACCGCGCGGCTCAAAACCAGTGGAAAGGATGCCGGTGGAAACCCAGGTCGCATCATCAGCACTGGCCGCAAGACTGACTGTTGTCGGAAAACTCATGACAATACCGCTGTAGGTCAGGGTATGGTTGTCCAGGTCGATGGAAGCCGTCACCTCCTGATTGCCGGTGATGGCCAGACTGCGGGCATGCCGGAGACCGGACAGAATTTCCCGCGCGACCTCGTTCTTTTTCGAATTGTCCAACCAGGTCTTCATGGCTGGAGCGGAAATCGCCATCACGATCACTGCAATCGCTATAACGATCACCAATTCAATCAGAGAAAAACCACGATTGTTCATTATTCCTTTCCTTTCGACTGAAACGACAGGTTCAGTTCGAAACGCTGTTCCGCCCGTCCACCGAAATCATCCTCGGCAACAACCAATACCGGGAAAACCCCTTCCGAAAGGGTTTCGGGATACCAGGTCAGCATACCATTTTCTTCCTCAATGGTCATCCCGGACGGTTGCTCTTCCAGGTGATAACTGACGGCATCGCCGTCCGGATCCGTTGCCTCGACCTGATAGACATAACCTCCGGAAGACAAGGTCGCGGGTGGACTCGACTGTATGGAAGGAGAGGCGTTCACC
>JARRKW010000064.1:0-8508 GCA_037387645.1 Desulfuromonadaceae bacterium | reverse complement strand
TCCCCTGTCGCCTCGGGAAGCAGACGATTTTCCCTGCTCAGGCGCTCGTAAAGCCTCGTTCCCGGCAGAGCCTGCAACAGGCCGACCATGGCCGTGACGATCCCGCTGTTCTGGATAAAATCGATCTGGCTTTGAAAAATGTCGGGCGAATCGCTGTCGAAACCGACGATGAAGCCGCCCTGCACCTGCAGTCCGGCCGTCTGCAGGCGTTTCACATCCTCGATCAGGTTGCGGTTCTGGTTTTGCTGTTTGCCCGCTTCCAGGAGACCGGCTTCGTCGGGCGTTTCGATGCCGATAAAGACCGTGTCGAAGCCGGCCTCGACCATCATCTCCACCAGCTGCGGGTCGTCGGCCAGATTGATGGACGCTTCGGTGTAAAAGGCAAATCCTCCCCTGCGCCTCTGCCAGCCGATGAGGGCCGGCAGCAGATCCGTCTTGAGATGCTTTTTGTTGCCGATGAAGTTGTCATCGACAAAAAACACGCTCCCGCGCCAGCCCCGCTCATGGAGGCTGTCCAGCTCGGCCAGCACCTGGGCGGTGTGCTTGATGCGGGGCTGGTGGCCGAACAGGGTGGTGACGTTGCAGAATTCGCACTGGAAAGGGCAGCCCCGCGAGTACTGCAGGCTCATGGCGGCATAGCGGCGCATGTCGACCAGCTCCCACAGGGGAGCGGGCGAATCCTCAATGTCGGCAAAGGCGGAGGTCCGGTAGACCCGTTTGGCCCGCCCCCGGGCAAAATCGGCCAAAAACGGCGGCAGGGTCAATTCCCCCTCGTTCAGCACGAAATGGTCGACCTCCGGAAAGGACTCGGGGTCACCGGTAAACAGGGGCCCGCCGGCGATGATCCGTAATCCGGCTTGCCGACAACGGGAAATTACCTGGCGGGCCGCTTCCTTTTGCACCAGCATGGCGCTGACAAAAGCCGTGTCTGCCCATTCCAGGTCCTTGGCGGTGAGGCGGGTGACATTCAGGTCAACCAGGCGTTTGCCCCAATCCGGGGGCAGCAGCGCCGCCACCGTCAGCAGACCCAGCGGTGGAGAGGAGGCGCGCTTGTGCGCCAGCTTCAGCGCATGTTTGAAACTCCAGAAGGTATCCGGAAACTCGGGATAGATTAACAGGATGTTCATTTAGACAAGCTCCGAAAATATCACCAAGCGTATCAAAGCGTGCCGGTTCTTCAACCAATGGAGCTCTTTGATACGTTTGGCAGCGAAAATCCGGGGTTTGTTTTTTCAGGGATTTAAATCCTTGCTTTTCGAAAGCAGCGTGTGCTACAGTAAAAAATCTTAAGACAGTTTGTGTAAATATTCTATTGCTCACCAGATGGACAAGGTGTCTGTCTGGGTCAAGAACACAGGCCCACTTGGGCGTGTGTTTTTTTAATTCTGGGCGATTGGGATTTTCACAACCCAAGAGTTTCCATACGGAAACACGGAGAAGAACATGGCAGAAGGCAAAGTGAAATGGTTTAACGAGGCAAAGGGTTTTGGTTTTATCGAGCAGGACAATGGACCTGATGTGTTCGTCCACTTTTCCGAAATACAGGGTGAGGGGTTCAAATCTCTTGCCGAGGGAGATCGTGTGAGTTTCGAGGTCACCCAAGGCCAAAAGGGCCCCCAGTCGACTAACGTACGCAGAATTTAAGCAGGATTTGCATATCCTTGCAAAGGGGCTCCGCGAATATCCGCGGGGCTCTTTTGTTTAAAAGCAGTTCGCCAATAGTCTGAAAGGACAACAGGATGGCCAGAAAACCAAATTACGGCTATGAAAAGCGCCAGAAAGAGCTCGCCAAGAAAGCCAAAAAGGAAGAAAAGAAAAAACGTAAACAGGAGGAGAGTTCCGAGGAGCTCCCCCAGGTTCCCCCCGAGCAGGAGTAAGGGGTAACCCCTCGTTTCTCCGCCGGATCCTGGCTCAGCAAGATGCCGGATTTCCCCCTTCTTCTCGATTGGGGGAGGCTGCCCAGGGAGCGATATCTGATCGACCCTTTCGAAATTCCCCCATCTTACCCGGATAACAGCCTGATTTCACCAGGATCGGGTCGGCAATTTGCTCCGGCCTTGGTCAATTCCACCACCGGTTTTCCTGCACCTTTTTGCTCACCAATTGTCAGCCAGCATTCATGCATTTACATACGGAAGGAGTCGCCATTGGCCTCTCTGGATTTCGAACTTGAAAAACGCAATTTTATAAAATTCTACGATAACAACAGGCCCCTCTTCGATAAAACCAAGAACGGCTATATCCGGGCTTTAGACTCATTGATAAAACAGTCCAATGTCGGTGAGGTGACGAAAATCGAAGGGCGGGTCAAGAACAAAGAGGAGTGCATAAAAAAGTTTCAGCGCAAATACCAGAGCCAGCTCGAAGCCGATGAGAAGCCCTACGAGATCAAAGACTTCATTTCCGATCTGATCGGCATCCGCATCGTTTGCCTTTATGAAGACCAGATCGGGGTGGTCTCGGAGGTGTTGAGGGATCACTTCAAGATCATCGACGTCACCGACAAAATCGCGGCCATCGAAAGTACCGAGGATTTGTTTGGCTACAAGGGCCTGCACATGGACCTGGCGCTCAGCGAGGAGATGCGTTCCTTGCCTAAATACCAGGCGTTTGCCGACCAGCCCTTCGAAGTTCAGATCAGATCCTTGATCCAGGACGCCTGGAGCGTGTTGGACCACAAGATCAAATACAAGAAATCGATCCCCAATGATCTCAAGCGCAGGATCAATGTTCTTTCCGCGCTGTTTGAAATGGCCGACCGGGAATTCAAAGAGATTCGTAACGCTACCATGGAGCTCATCCAGCAGGCTACGGTGGCTCCGATCAGTGATGTGTTTGATGATGATCGCAGTGATGAAACTGCCGGACCGGCAGCGGCCGGATCCAGCGGCAAAACCGTCAATGCTTTTAATTTCCTGCGTATCACAGGACATTTCTTCAAGGATTTCGAGTTCGAAGATTACAAGGTCGACAACTTCGTCCAGGACATCCTGAGGCTGGACCCTGGTTTTAAGAAGTCGGACCTGCACAAAAGCCTGATCGAGAATTTAAAAACCGTCAGAGATTATCGCGATGATTTTATGGCGGCCAACCCTGAAAACACCTTCAGCCCCTATACCCTGATCAGACATTGCCTGTATCTCTACGACCAGGAAAAATTCAGTAGAATTCTATCCAAAGGGTCGATGGCGCGCTTTGAAGGTTGGCAAAAAGAATACCGAATACCGGCCCAATCGCCCGTAAGTTGAACTCGGAAGCCACAAAAAGGCCCGACGCCTGCCCTCTACCCAGGCAGCCGGATCTCCTGAGGTCCCCCATCCGTACCGTCTGTTCAATTACCCCCGCCATAGAGTCCAGGCCAGGTCGTTTTTATCGGTACTCTGGGTAAACTTCGATTTGCATGTCAAACACTGGTAATCCTGCTCCTCAAAGCCTCGGGGTTGTCTCCCTTTGAAAATGCGGGGATCATCTACTTTTATTAGATATTCATGCGGCTTTGCCTTGTTCGATTTTTTTAATTGTTCTTCACACAGAGTGCAAATTTCCATTTTTATCCCTTTCTATCCGTTTTCCAACAACCCCTGCGTCTGACTATTCCCGTCCAAGGGGGCAGCCCAACGGGTCGAGTTATTTGCAGCGCATCGTTTTCTTGCCGTCCTCAAAGAGAACCTCAACCTTTTGCGGCCCGACCACGCGCTGGACAAGCCCAAGACCAAAAACAGGATGGTTTATCAGAGTCTGGACCTTGTAAGCGGCTGTCATGGAATAATCGGTCGCCTTTTCGCTGTTCATGCTCGGCCGCAGGAGTGCCCACTCTTTGCGCTCGGCGACTTTGGGGTCAGTGGTTTGTCGTACCGCAGGTTTTTTTGCTGTTATGGGTAGCCGATGCTTATGCTGTCGATTGCAGGTATTGCACTGCACTTTATCGGGGACATTTTCGCTCATGGTGACGATAATGTGGCCGGTATTCATGCGGCATTTGGTGCAACGGGCTTCGATCTGGGCGCCGACCGAAAGCGTAGAGCTTTTCATACGAGACTCCCTTGCTTGAAGCTGCCAAGATATGTCCAATAAAAACCAGGAAGATTGCTGGCGTCTACGGGCGCTTGACAATTGAGGTGCCTTGAAAATCCGGCACGCGCATCGGACTTCTCACCATAAAGGTTATCTTCAGTACGGCGTGAAGGGTGAGGGTGGTTTAAGAGAATGGTCTCTGGCGTGGGCGTAGATGTTTAATTATACATCTGTTCCCGAAGAAAAGATACCGAAGAGAAAAAAAGAAAAGGTGGGATCCAGGGGCAACAGACGCTGTCAAGCGAATGTTGCGCGAACATTCCGGGAAATGGGGTGGTGTTTCTCAGATCGTTTTCCGGTCCAGTCCCCGCTACTGCAGCGTCTGTGCGAAGGTTGGTTGTCACTTCGAGAAATGCATAGAAAATGCAGGATCCCATACTAACTTGGCCATTTGATCCATGTGAGACTGTAAGTCACTAGTGACCCGTTCGGCTAATCCTATCCTTTAATTCTGGCCCTTTTGCCCGCTGCCTGCGTTCTGCCTCTTTGGCTTATCGCTGGCTAGGCCTGCATCGGCACGCCTTGCCAGCAACCAAAATGACTCAGAATTATGCGTCACGATTAACCGAACGGGCCACTAGTAACCTTTTTGCTGAGATGGGCAGGGATAAACTCAAGACCAACCGGAACGACCCCAAAATAGTGTTTTTTCAAATGCTTTTGAATATTTAACAAGATCTGATACATTTGCTTCTATGAAAAAACAACAGAAAACGGCGAACAACGATAATAATCGAGACGAGTCTTCTGCCTCAAAGACCCTCTCGCGCGCGAGCCGGATTTTCCCTATTGTCGGCATCGGCGCCTCCGCCGGTGGGCTGAAGGCGCTTGAACTCTTCTTGAGGCATGTGCCGGAAAAAAGCGGTATAGCCTTCGTTATCGTCCAACATCTTGATCCGACTCATAAAGGGATTATGCCCGAACTGCTCCAACGTGCAACCGGGATGGACGTGTTCCAGGTCACGGACCGGATGAAGGTCAAACCGGACTGCGTCTATGTGATCCCCCCGAATCGAGACATGTCCATTCTGCATGGTCTGCTGCACCTGTTCAAACCGACGGTAGCCCGCGGCTTGCGTCTGCCGATCGATTTCTTTCTCCGCTCCCTGGCCGAGGACCTGCAGGAGAACAGTATCGGTGTCATCCTCTCGGGCATGGGTTCGGACGGTACCATGGGTTTGCGCGCCATCAAGGAGAAGGCGGGATTAGCCCTGGTGCAGGAACCTGCCTCGGCCGAGTTCGAAAGCATGCCCAGAAGCGCCATCGATGCAGGACTGGCCGACCTGGTCGCCCCGGCAGAGGCTCTGCCGGGAAAGATCATCGACTATCTCCGGCACGCCCACGTTATTTCCAAGGCCGACCGGTCACTGACAGACAAGGACCAGAGTGCCCTGGAGAAAATTCTTATTCTGCTGCGGTCCAAGACCGGCCACGATTTCTCCATGTACAAGAAGAACACCCTGGACCGGCGGATCGAGCGGCGCATGAGAATTCACCAGCTCGACCGGATCGCTGTTTACGTCCGCTATCTACAGGAAAATCCCCAGGAAGTGGAACTCCTCTTCAAGGAACTGTTGATCGGAGTGACCAACTTTTTCCGCGATTCGGCGACCTGGGAGCAATTGCAGCGAGAGATCGTTTCGTTGCTCCAGGTCGACCGGCCGCATGGCGGGATGCTGCGGGCCTGGTCCGTCGGCTGTTCGAGCGGGGAGGAGGCTTATTCGCTGGCCATAACCTTCAAGGAGGCGTTGGAACAGGTCAAACCCACGGCGGGTTTCACCCTGCAGATCTTTGCCACCGACCTGGACGGGGACGCCATCGACAAGGCCCGTCAGGGAATCTATCCGGCCAACATCGCCGCGGACGTGTCTCCCGAGCGACTTGACCGGTTTTTTGTCCGGGAAGAGGACGGTTACCGGGTCGGTGTGGATATCCGGTCGATGGTGACTTTTGCCACCCAGAACGTCATCATGGATCCTCCTTTTACCAAGTTGGACATTCTCATCTGCCGCAACCTGTTGATCTATCTGAAGGCGGACGCGCAAAAAAAGCTTTTGCCGCTCTTTCACTATAGTCTGAACCCGAGTGGGATCCCAAAGGAGTCATCCAACTTGAAACCCGCACCCAATCTCCAATCTCTGGCGGACCAGCTGCTGCTGCAAGTTTTTTCCCCTCCTGCCGTGCTGGTCAACGACAAGGGGGATATACTTTATATAAACGGGCGAACCGGCAAATATCTTGAACCGGCCGCCGGCAAAGCCAACTGGAATATTTTCGCCATGGCCCGCGAAGGGCTCCGGTTCGAGCTGGGGGTCGCCTTCCAGAAGGCGCTCCGACAAAAAGATGCGATAACCATCAAGAATCTCAAGGTCGGGGATGGTGGCAACACCCCGACCGCCGATGTCACCGTCCAGGCCATCGAAGAACCGGAGGCGCTGCGAAGGATGGTGATGATCGTCTTTCGGGAGGTGACAACCCCACCCGAAAAGAAGGCACCGCGCCGCTCCAAAAGCGCTTCATCCGGCAGTATCAGGGAACTCGAACTGGAGCAGGAGATCCGGAAGATCCGCGAAGAGCTGCTGACAACCCGGGAGGAAATGCAGTCCTCGCAGGAAGAGTTCAAATCCGTCAACGAGGAGTTGCAGTCAGCCAACGAGGAGTTGCAGTCCACCAACGAGGAACTGACCACCTCAAGGGAAGAGATGCAGTCCTTGAATGAAGAATTGCAGACAGTGAACGCCGAGCAACAGTCTAAACTGGATGAGCTTTCGCGGCTGAGCAACGATATGCGGAATCTGCTCAACAGCACGGAAATCGTTACCGTGTTCCTGGACAAAGACCTCCATGTCCGGCGGTTCACCAGCGGCGCGGACCAAATCTTCAAACTGATCCCGAGCGATGTCGGGCGACCGCTTTCCGACATCACCAGCGACCTGGTCTATCCCGAGTTAACCGAAGATGCGCGGGAGGTCCTGCGTTCTCTGGTTTTTTCGGAGAAACAGATTGCCGCCACCGATGGGCGCTGGTTTTCAGTGCGCATCATGCCCTACCGCACCCTGGAGGATGTCATTGTCGGGGTGGTGATCACCCTTGCCGACATCACCGAGACCAAGGTCCTGGAGGAGCAACTGCATGAAGAAATAGCAAAACTCAAGGGTCTGCTTGCGACTCAAGGGTAGCGGCGCCGGGCCGTTTGGCTGCCTTGTCCTTGAACCGCTTCACCGAACCGCCGCTGCACGCATCTTTTACCGCAAGCGAGGTTAACCGTGGGTATCGACCAGGACAAGAACCTGTCAGAGGCACAAGAGCTGCGATATCGCGCCGAGGAGCAACTGAGGGCTCTGACGTCCGAAGTTCGGCCGCCCCGAACCAAGGATGAGACGCAGCGGCTCCTACATGAACTACAGGTCCACCAGATCGAACTGGAAATGCAGAACGACGAGTTGCGCCAGGCCAGGGATGAGCTTGAGTCAGCTCGGAATAAATATATCGAACTCTATGATTTTGCCCCCGTCGGTTATTTCACCACGGATCCGTGCGGACTGATCCGGGAAGTCAATCTTGCCGGCGCGCAACTGGCGGGAATCGAGCGACGCCTGCTGGTCAATATCCCCTTTTCCCGGCTCATTGCCGATGCCGAGGGGCGGGAGATTTTTTCCCGTCATCTCGAAAGCGTTCTGCAGGAGCAGGGCATGCACAGCTGTGAAGTCAGACACACCAGAGCTGACGGCACCCCGGCCTATTGGCAACTTCAGAGCGTCGCTGTGGAAAGTACCGAAAATATAAACCGCTGCATCCTTACCTCGATCATGGATGGCACGGGGCAAAAACAGCTGGAAGAAATATTGAAAAATGCTAATGACGCGTTAGAGTTGACCGTGCAGGAACGGACCAAAGATCTGACCCAGGTCAACGCGCAACTTTTGCAGGAAATAGACGAGCGTAAAATGGCGGAAGAATCACTCCATAAGGCGTTTGCGGAAATCAAACAGTTGAAAAACCGGCTCCAGGCGGAAAACGTCCACCTGCGCCAGGAACTTGCCCGGGAGGATAACTTCGGCGAAATCATTGGTCAAAGCAGTGCCCTTTCGTATGTCTTTTTCCGTATCGATCAGGTGGCGCCCCAGGATGCCACCGTTCTGCTCCTTGGCGAAACCGGCACCGGCAAGGGCTTGGTCGCACGTGCCATCCACAGTCGAAGTGCTCGCAAGGACCGGCCGATGATCACGGTCAACTGCACGTCCCTGCCGGCGAACCTCATCGAGAACGAACTCTTCGGGCGGGAAAAGGGGGCCTTCACGGGGGCGAGCGACCGGCAGATGGGGCGCTTCGAGTTGGCCGACGGTGGTACCCTGTTTCTTGACGAAATCGGCGAAATGCCGATGGAGTTGCAGTGCAAGCTGCTCCGGGTCATTCAGGACGGCGAGTTTGAGC
>JARRKW010000063.1:0-9930 GCA_037387645.1 Desulfuromonadaceae bacterium | reverse complement strand
GCCAAAAGCAGATTTGTCGCCGCCGGTTTTTCTGCCCGCAAAATTGCCGTCAAACCCAATTTCTATGCGGAGAAAAAAGGTTCCGCCCATTCCCGGGATTTCGGGAACAGGAGCGGCGCCCTCTATGTCGGTCGCCTGAGTGCCGAAAAGGGCATCCGGACCCTGTTGAGGGCCTGGTCCGAGCTGACCGTTCCGTTGTGGGTGGCTGGTGGCGGTCCATTGCTCGACGAGGTTCAGCATTGTGAAACGGAAACGCTTCATTGCCTTGGCCAGCTTGGGGCCGATCAGGTCGCTACTGAAATGTCCCGGGCGGTTTTTCTGGTCCTGCCGTCGGAATGTTATGAAAATTTCCCTCTGACCCTGGCGGAGGCCTTTGCCCACGGTCTTCCCGTGATCGCTTCCCGGCTGGGGGCCATGGCCGAGATCGTCGAGGACGGTGTAACCGGTCTGCACTTTGAGCCAGGTGACGCGGCTGATCTGGCCGCCAAGGTGCGTTGGTTGAACGACCATCCTGAAGAATGCCGGCAGATGGGTTGCAACGCCCGCCGCGAGTTCGAGGCCAAATACACCCCCGAGCGCAATTACGACATGCTGCTGAAGATCTATCAGGAAGCCATCGATGAACACCAGAAACGTCGTCAGTCTTGATCTTTCCATCGGCCCCTACCGGGAATTTGTCGACCGGATTATGGCTTTGGGAAAGGAGCGCGTTTCCTCCTATGTCTGTGTCGCCAACGTGCACATGACGATCGAAGCCTGGCGTCATGCCGATTTTGCTTCCGTGGTTAACGGAGCCGACCTGGTGACCCCGGATGGCATGCCGCTGGTCAAAAGTCTCAAATTGCTCCATGGTATAAGGCAGGATCGGGTCGCCGGCATGGATCTGTTCCCCGACCTGATTGCCGCGGCGGAAAAGCAGGGACTTTCCGTGTTCTTTTACGGGTCCACGGAGGAGGTCCTCGAACGGCTCCTTGAACGTGTTCGTTGTGAACATCCTGCCCTGGCCATCGCCGGGAGCTACTCTCCCCCCTTTCGGCCTCTCAGCGAGGAGGAAGATCAAACCATCGTGGCGGGAATCAATGCCTCGGGGGCCCATCTGGTCATGGTCGCTCTCGGCTGTCCGAAACAGGAACAGTGGATGGCGGCCCACCGCGGGCAGATTCATGCTGTAATGCTTGGGGTGGGCGGTGCTTTCCCGGTCTATGCCGGTATGCAGAGTCGGGCGCCCGAATGGATGCAGCAATACTCCCTCGAATGGCTGTATCGACTGGGGCAGGAGCCGCGTCGGCTGTTCAAGCGCTATCTGGTGACCAATTCGTTGTTTGTTGCTCTGCTGGTGCGGAATCTGGCCCAAAAAGAACTGACCAGGATCAAGTCTGCTTTATTACGCAGATATTCCAGGTAACATTCAGACCATGAACTATTATGAGACGCTGGCGGCGTTTCTTTCGCCCCGCCCCGATGAGGCCCGTATTGATCGGTTGCGTACCCTGCTCCGAGGCCGGGCCGACAGGCTGAAATGGCTCCTCTACACGGCCAATCTGCACCTTTGCACCCCCTTGTGGTTTGTCTGCCTCCGGCGGGACGGTCTGCTGGGAGAATTGCCCGCGGACTTGCAGGCCTATCTGCAGCAGCTCTATCTGGCCAATACCGAGCGCAACGCGGAATTGAAAACCGGCCTGCGGGAACTGATCGGCGAGCTGGACAAGGGGGGCATCGAGACCCTGCTGCTGAAAGGGGCGGCCAGTTTTGGCGACGACCTCTATGGCGACCCCGGGGCGCGGGTGATGGGCGACCTGGATCTATTGGTCAAGCCGCAGCGGGGAGAGGCGGCCCGGACCGTTCTGTTGCGCCTGGGGTACGAGAAGGCCGAAGAGGAGGGTCTGGACTTTGACCAACATCCCCGGGACTATCAGCATTTTCATTTGCCGGCCTATCGGCGGCCGGGAACGCCGCTGGTTGTGGAAATTCACACCGGCCTGGGGCACGGCCAGGTGGCGCGGCTTCTTCCGGCGACGGCGGTTTGGGAAGACGCCGAACCACTGGTTTGGGAGGGGCGACGGACACATTTTCCCGGTATGGAATGGCGGCTGCTGCATAATATTGCCCATGCTTTGGTTCCTCACCGGGAGTTTATCCGATCCTGCATCAGTTTGCGGCAGTTGGCTGAATTCGGCTTTCTAGTGCAGGCCAACGCTACGCAACTCGATTGGTCGGCGTTGGAGCAGCGCCTTGGCCGGTACGGACTGCGGCGGGAATTTTCCACCTACCTGACCCTGGCACAGCGGTTGTTGGGGCTTGCCCGGCCGGATGGGATCGGCCGGTCGATTCCTTCGTCTTTTCACGTGCTGCGTTGTTCTTTGGCCGGAAATGATGAGGTGCGGCATGTCGCTGAAGCTGATAGCGGGAGCTTTCGTGCCGGTTTCTGGTTGAGACGGGTTTTATTCCGCGGATTTTTCTGGATGAATCTGCCCGTTTGGGTCTGGCGCAATGCCCGCTATCCCCAGGGGACGAAGACGGTTCCGGCGCGACTTAAGCATTTGTTTGCCCGTCTGTTTGACCCGCAAAGTCGAAAGGATACGGGATGTTGATTGGCATAATTCATGCTTTTTATTAGTTGAATAGTCATAGAAAACCGTAGTGTCAGGAGAATAAAGACCTGAATATGGGCCGCGCAGCAGTGGGTTGGCATTGTGGCTGGTTTTTGGTGCGCATATGTAATTAACAATATTATGGTTTTGCTCGCAATGTTTCGATAAAGAGCGGACGGAAAGGAGAAGGTTGCGCTATGAAGGACAGGGATAAGCACAACCCGAAGGATCAGGTTCAGTCGCAGAGTGCCGACACCACCCGTCGGGATTTCTTACGCCAGAGCGCCTATGCCGCCTATGCCACACCGGTGGTGCTGGCCCTTCTGGTTGATAAAGCCAGTGCCGGCGGCAGCGGATCGGGAGGTGGAACGGTCGATCCGCCTCCTCCGCCGTCGACTTAGGCCCAGGGTTGTATTCAACGGATATTGTGACCCCGACTACACGACCAAGGGTGGATTGCCGACCTGATGAAGACGTTGTCTTCTTTCCTTTTGATGCCGGGGGATTGTTGTTTCGCCCCGGTACCTCGCAGCTTTGGGTTCTGAATGTTTCCTCCGCCAGCATCTGGTGCCTGTTGCCGGAAGTGAGAGAAGAAGATGAGCTGGTTGCTCGGTTGGCCGGAATGTTTTCCATTTCACAGGCAAGAGCACGGGGGGATGTCCGAGAGGTTCTCGCTTTTTTTGCTACCGAAGGTCTTTTGAGAGATAGTCCGCGGAAGATTCCGGCTGAGGCGGATTGCGACCGGCGCTGGGCGATTCCCCGTTGCGGGGTCATGCCGGACTTGTCCATGGCAACGCGAAGCCGGTCATTTCTCCTGGCTGGGCAGGTTTTGCAGCTGCAGAGCGAGGAGGAGTCCGTCGCCGGGGATTACCTGCGGCTGATGTCCCATCTGGACCGTAGTGAACGACACCCGGCCGATACCCTGTTGACCGTCGCCAAGGCTGCCGCTGGTACGGGATGGGATGTGGGGTTGGGGAAGGATCGTTGCTACGCCGGTGGGGATGCCGAAACCCTTTTGCCCAAATTGATGAAAAACGACCCTGGCCGCCGCTCTGGTTGCCCGGGGCTACGGTTATTTTTCCGATGAGCTGGCGGTGCTTGATCCGAGTTCCCTGCAGGTTGAGCCCTTTGCCACCCCCATGAGCATAAAACCCGGTTCGGTTCCGGTGTTGGCGTCTTTCTATCCCGATCTCAATGGGCAAGTCATCCATCCCCGGCCTGACGGAAAGCAGGTGCGCTATCTTTCCCTTCCGCGGCGGAGCCTTCCCGGTTCCCGCAGGCGGGCCGCCGTAAAAGCCCTGGTTTTTCCCCGGTTCGGTTCCGGGGATGCCGCTGGTCTGCATCGAGTTCAACCCGACCGGGCACTGGAGCGATTGGCTGCTTCCGGGTCTTCGGATCGTGGTTTGGAAAGGGCGGATGTGGCGGCGATGATCACCCTGGTGCAGCAACGGCCCTGTTATGAACTGGTTTACGACCGTCTGGAAACAGCTCTTGAGCTGCTGGACAATGTTTTGCTGAAGCCTGCCCAGCCGATAGAAACGTCGTATCCTTCGCCCTTTTCTTGATCCGGTTCCTCTGCTGCCACCCGTTGGGAGGTATGGGATGCGAAAAGAAAACCAACCTTTTTTGATCCGATCGCATAAGGTGATCGATATTCTTTTGACGGTACTCGCCTTTTGTCTGGCCTATACCGCCAAAAGATCCTGGCTGCCGGCGTTTTCGGGTCTGTCCACCGAGCCGAATTACTATTTCATCCTGCTGGTGACCCTGGTTTTCTGTTCCCTGGCCTACGACTTTTTCGGTCTCTACCGGCTGGAACGGCGGCCCGTTGTATCCAAGCTGCTGGCCAGTATCATCAAAGGGGCCTTTGTCGGAACGGCGGGTGCCCTGGTGTTGCTATATCTGATCAAAGAGGCCAATGTCAGTCGTCTGCTGATGATGATTTTTCTGGTTTTCGATGTGTTGCTGCTGTGTCTGTTTCGGGGCATATTGATTCTGTTCGGCCGTTTCGAACGGAAGCGCGGGCTGGACAGCCGCGAGATCCTGGTGATCGGCAGCCGCATGCGGGCGCGTGATCTGGTGAGCTATATTCGCGCCAATCAGGACCTGGGTTACAATCTCATCGGCTGTCTCGACCCGGATGCCAAACGGGTGGGGGTGGAGGTGTTCGACGGGGTCCGGGTGATCGGTGCCCTGGACGATTATCGCCATATCCTCCTCAATCAGGCGGTCGATGAGGTGATTTTTGCCATGCCGCTCAATCGGATTGACAATGTTCTGGACTATATCTCCCTGGCCGAGGAGGTGGGGGTGAATATTCGGGTATTGCCGGACTGGCAGATCCAGAAAATGATGTATCAACCCGAAATCGCCTCGGTTCAGATTGAAAATTTTGTCGGCATACCGGCTTTGACCCTGTCTTCCACGCCCCGTAAAGGTTTTGAACTGTTCGTCAAGGCGGTGATCGATCGCGGGGTGGCGATTGTCGGTCTGATTCTATTGGCGCCGTTTTTTGCCCTGCTGGCGTTGCTGATCAAGCTGGAGAGCCGGGGGCCGGTCTTTTTTCAACAGCAACGCAGTGGGCTGAATGGGCGCGTCTTTACCCTGTACAAGTTTCGCTCCATGGTTTGCGATGCGGAAGCGCGCAAGGCGGAGCTGGAACAATCCAACGAAATGGACGGTCCGGTTTTCAAAATGGCCAAGGATCCGCGCATTACCCGCATCGGTGCTTTTTTGCGGCGAACCAGCCTCGATGAGTTGCCCCAGTTGATCAACGTGGCCCGGGGGGAAATGAGTCTGGTTGGCCCGCGCCCGCCTCTGCCGCAGGAAGTCCAGGCCTATGAACCCTGGCAGCGGCGACGCCTTTCCATGAAGCCGGGCTTGACCTGCATCTGGCAGGTCAGCGGCAGAAACAATATCAACTTTGAACAATGGATGAAAATGGATCTGGAATATATCGATCGCTGGTCCCTCTGGTTCGATTTCCAGTTGTTGCTCAAAACCCTCCCCGCTGTATTCATGGGAACCGGGCGTTGATGGGTTGGGTTTTCGGTTCGAATTTCAGATGTTGTTTTTGTCCGGCAAAGGTGTGAATTAAGACTTTTTGACTTAAAAATTGGCCCACATTCCGCTAAGATTGTGCTCTTTGCGGATATCTGGTATCGGCCTGTTGCCCTCTTTAAGGAAGGCGGGGGCACCGAAAAGGGATGAAAATCGGGGGCTCCCGGTGGTTTCAGGCTTTTCGCCTGAGTCTTTTCTGAAGGAGACGGGATGAAAAAAGTTGCTCTCATAACCGGCATTACCGGTCAGGATGGCGCCTATCTTGCCGAGTTTTTGCTGAAAAAAGGCTATATTGTTCATGGCGTCAAACGGCGGGCATCATTGTTCAATACGGATCGTATTGATCATCTCTATCAGGATCCCCATGTGGAGAACCGGGACTTCATTCTGCATTACGGGGACCTGACCGATTCGACCAATCTGATCCGCATTATTCAGCAGGTACAGCCCGACGAAATTTACAACCTGGCGGCCATGTCCCACGTAGCCGTTTCTTTCGAGACTCCCGAGTATACCGCCAATGCCGATGGAATCGGCACGTTACGGATTCTCGAAGCCATTCGGATTCTCGGCCTGGAAAAGAAAACCCGTTTCTACCAGGCCTCCACCAGCGAGCTTTACGGACTGGTACAGGAAACTCCGCAAAAGGAAACCACCCCCTTTTATCCCCGTTCTCCCTATGCGGTCGCCAAATTGTACGCCTACTGGATCACCGTCAATTACCGCGAAGCGTATGGCATGTACGCCTGCAACGGTATTCTTTTCAATCATGAGTCGCCCATTCGAGGGGAAACCTTTGTCACCCGGAAAATCACCCGGGCTGTTTCACGGATCGTTCTCGGTCTGCAGGATTGTTTTTACCTGGGGAATATGGATTCCCTGCGGGATTGGGGCCATGCCCGCGATTACATCGAAATGCAATGGCTGATGTTGCAGCAGGAACAGCCCGAGGATTTTGTTATTGCCACCGGAGTACAGTATTCGGTCCGTGATTTTGTTAATGCGGCGGTCAACGAGTTGGGCATTACCCTGCGTTGGGAGGGTAGCGGGGTCGACGAAGTGGGCATCATCGATTCCTTCTGCCCGGAGCGTATTGGAGGAGGGGGGAAGCCGATCCCCTCGCAACGGTCCTGTCCTGCCGTGGGTGACGTCATCGTGCGCGTCGATCCGCGCTATTTCCGGCCGACCGAGGTCGATACCCTGTTGGGGGATCCAACCAAGGCCAGGGAAAAACTCGGTTGGGTGCCGCAGACCAGTTTTGCGGAGCTGGTGGCGGAAATGGTTCGCTCCGATCTGGAGGAAGCCCAGCGGGATGAGCTGTGCAAACAGCATGGATTTAATACCTTTGCTTATCATGAATGAGGGGTAAACGGTTTTTAGGAATGAATTCAGCGGCAACGCCGATCGTTGGTTGAATCGGTTCCGTTGTGGCGATTTTGCTGGGAGCACGTAGCGAAATTTCTCAGGATCCCCACAGCGGGGGAATGGCAGTATCGGTTACCCGGACGGGGTGGGATTGGTGGAAAAAGACTCGAAAATTTTTGTGGCCGGTTCCACGGGGTTGGTTGGTTCGGCGATTGTTCGTCGTTTGCGGGCGGGAGGATACCGCCATTTGCTCACTCCGGTAAGCAAGGAACTGGATTTAACCAACGGGACGGCGGTAGCGGCGTTTTTTGCTCGGGAGAAACCCGAATATGTGATTCTGGCGGCGGCAAAGGTCGGCGGTATCCACGCCAACAATACCTATCCGGCTGAATTCATTCACCAGAATCTCGCCATTCAGATCAACGTCATACATCAGGCTTATGTTGCCGGGGTGAAACGGCTGCTCTTTTTGGGTTCCTCCTGTATCTACCCGAAACAGGCGCCGCAACCGTTGAAAGAGGAATATTTACTTACCGGGCCTTTGGAGCCGACCAATGAACCCTACGCGGTTGCCAAGATTGCCGGGATCAAGATGTGCGAAGCCTATAATCGACAGTACGGCACGCGCTTTTTTGCGGTCATGCCGACCAACCTTTATGGGCCGGGCGATAATTTTCATCCGGAAAATTCCCACGTGATGCCGGCGCTTATTCGTCGTTTTCATGAGGCGACCCTGGCCGGAATGGATGAGGTGGTGATTTGGGGGACCGGTACGCCGTTGCGTGAATTCCTCTATGTGGATGATATGGCCGATGGCAGTGTCTTTGCTCTGGAGTTGTCCGAGAACACGTTGGTCGAACATTTTCTGAGCTATCCCAGGCCCTGCTTTGCGAATTTGGGTACCGGCGTTGATATCAGCATCCGCGAGTTGGCCGAAATGATCAAAGCGGTGGTTGGTTTTCGGGGAAGGTTGCGGTTCGATCCGACCAAGCCTGACGGTAGCCCGCGGAAATTGCAGGATGTCTCGCGCATGCAGGCCCTGGGCTGGGCGGCTCAGGTTGGCTTGCGGCAGGGCATAGAGAAGACCTATCGGTGGTTTTTGCGGCATGGCGCGAGCGGTAGAGGTTAAACCCCGAGATTTTGCGGGAGGTCTATGGCTGCCCTTTGTTGACAGAAAACCGCCTTTATGTAAAGATCTTAAGATACAGCATTTTTTCTTATAACAGACCGGTTCAATCTGCCTGTTCGCTGAAGCAAAAAGGTAAAGGGAAGTTCGCGAATAAAAGAATAAGGATGACGCCGGAGGTCGGCGTTAGAAAGGGGGATCTAATGAAAAATCTACTGAAGTGGGCTACCGCTCTGATGGTGGTATTGGCGGCAAGTTCATCCTGGGCTGTTCCGGGGGATGGCCTCGAGGGAGCCGCGGAACAATCGATGTATATGGCAACCATCAATGGCGTGGTTTTTGAGATGTCTTCGGCCCGAGAGGTTGCCCGCGCGGCTCTGGAGCAGGGGATACCCCTTGCGGATATGGTAAACGGTCTCGGTTTCGCCGGTGCGGCTCTCGATGAAATAGTAGGTGGGGCACTCGATTTTGGCGCCACCCCGCAGACCATTGCCCTGGTATTGATGTCTTCCGGTTATTCTCCCCCGCAGATCCTGCAGGCGGTGCAGGCGTCCAATGCTCCGGCCGGCGTGATGGAAGAATTTGCCGCTCTCATCGGCACGGAGCCGGGCGGGGCGATGATTTCCGCCGCTTCAGGGGGCGTCGGATCGATGGAAGAAGACTGTGCCCGAGAAGTCCGTCCCGAGTTTGATCTTGCCATGGACGAGGCGGCGGCTCAGGGCCGTACCGCTGAGGCTGTTGTCCGCAGACTGTTGGAGCGTGGTTTTGATCTGTGCGGAGTGGTGAAATCCGCTATTGAACGGGGCGAAAATCTGGATGATATTTTCGCCGGTGCCAGAGCGGCGGGCTATTCCCGGGAAATGGTGGCGCGTGAGGCCGTGGCGGCAGGTTCCGCCGAGGGGGAGATTCTTCTGGCGTTGCGTAATTCCCAGTTGTTGGGTCTGGGGTATACCCCCGGCACGGAACGGGCGGCCGGTTTCTCATCGATGACCCCGATTCAAGGGAGTGTCGGTGGTAATGTGCGAGGTCGCATAGTCAGTAGTCCCTATACATTCTAAACGGACAAATCCAGCCACTCTCGCCAGGGAAGGTAGAGCACAGCCCCAGCGGCCTGAGGCGTTTCAGGATGCTGGGGCTGACTGTTTAGTTTTTGTTTTCACAGCAGAGATGTTTTTGCGGATTTTATGGGCGGAAGACAGGAGCCGGCTGTTCTGCTGATGGAGGAACGCGTGATGAAATGCGGAAAAATTTGGCTGGGATTCAGCTTCTTGCTGCTGTTGGCAGGGATGGTTCAGGCCCAGGAACCGGCAGACTCTTTGTCTATTGAAGCGGTTCCTTTGGGACAGGAGCGCAGTGCCCAGCAGATTTTCGGACGTCGTTCCGGTTATATCCACCCCTTTGTTTCCATCACCGAGAGTTATACGGATAACCTCTTCAATACCGAAAGCCAGGAAGAAAGCGATCTCATAACCACCATCAGTCCCGGTGTGTGGTTGGCTCTGCCGGGAGCCCGGCAGCCCATGTTGCAACTGGTCACCTCAAGCAATGCTCCCGGTGGTTTGGAGCTCAGTCGTTTTGAGACCGAAACGGAACGGCCGTTTCAGTCTTACGCCCTGTATCGGGCGGGCATCAAAGAGCTGAGGGACAATCCGGAAGAGAATCTGGTGACCCACCGGGTCGAGGGCATGATCCAATATAATCTCCGTGGCGGTCTCTCCCTGGAAGGACTGGATATTTACGAGCGCGACCATGACGCCTATGATACCGGTCTGGAGCGTACCCGCATCG
>JARRKW010000062.1:0-10375 GCA_037387645.1 Desulfuromonadaceae bacterium | reverse complement strand
CTGCTTGCAAAAAGCCCCCCGGTAGACGGAGGGCTTTTTTACGCGCCATGGAGGCGTGTCCGCTTATTTCACAGGTTTTTGGAATATTTCAAAACGAGTTCCGTGCCGAGATAGGACAGGGCCAGGGTCGCAAACCAACCGACGATCAACAGGATAGTCATCATAGCGATTCTCCGGTTTCAATAAACTTCGTTGTGGCTTTCTTCGCTTACGTCTTCCAGGGACATTTTGCCGGCATCCATGGCTCGCCAGACATAGATGATGTAGGCCAGCACGAAGGGGATCGTCAGAGCGATATAGGTCATGGCGGTCAGGGTATAGTGGCTGCTTGAGGCGTTGTAGATGGTCAGGCTGCTTTGCAGATCGAATTTCGACGGGTAAAAAGCGGTGTTGTTGAAGCCGGCCAGGAACAGCAGGGTCAGCACCACCAGTACCGTGCCCGGGCCGGAGAGCCAGATCCCCTGGGTGCTTTTTTTGAAGTGGGCGAGGAAGACTCCGCCGACCACCAGCACCAACCCGGCCAGGAGCAGAATCAGATTCAACGGTTGGCCCAGCAGATTATGCAGGTATTTGCCCGTTTCCAGCGAGACGGTTCCGGAGTTCGGGTCAACGGCATAGCCGTCAATGAGCACCAGTCCCCCCAGGACAACCACCAGGAAGGGGAGGGCGCAGAGCAGGTTGATGTAGGCGGCCTTTTGTGAGCGGGCGACCAGCTCGGGATGAGCGAGGTTGTTGGCCAGATACAGGGCGCCCAGAACCCGGGCATGAAGCACCAGGAAGACGCCTAAGGCAAGATTGAAGAAATTGAAGGCCGCTTCCAGACCGCGCAGGGGATGCTGCCATTGAACCAGATTATAGTCATTGAGCAGGAAATTGGAGCCGGTATAGAAGGTACCAATGGCCGCGCCGATGAGCAGCAGGCTGACGCTGCCGTTGATGAACATAAAGGCTTCATAGGTACGGGTGCCGAGGAAGTTGTGCGGTTTTTTGCGGTATTCGTAGCTGACTGCCTGAATGAAAAAACTGAACAGAATGGCAATCCAGACCCAGTAGGCACCGCCGAAGCTGGTGGCGTAAAAGAGCGGAAATGCCGCGAACAGGGCGCCGCCGAACAGGACCAGGGTGGTGAAGGTCAACTCCCATTTGCGACCGAGGGAGTTGATCACCAGGGTTTTCTCCTCTTCCGATCTGGCCAGGGTGAAAAGCAGGGTCTGGCCACCCTGGACAAAAGTCATGAAGATAAACAGGGCGCCGACCAGGGATGCGATAATCCACCAGATTTCTTGTAGGTGAGTAATTCCAAGGCTGCCGATCATATTATTTCTCCTCCGGTCCGATAGCAATCTGTTTCAGCATAATGCGAATTTCGGCGACAAGCAGCAGGGTGAACAGGAACAGAA
Source organism: Desulfuromonadaceae bacterium (assembly GCA_037387645.1). Taxonomy (GTDB): domain Bacteria; phylum Desulfobacterota; class Desulfuromonadia; order Desulfuromonadales; family Trichloromonadaceae; genus Trichloromonas. The sequence continues at coordinate 8,975 of JARRKW010000062.1, read as the reverse complement.
ACATGAAGAAGGTTCCTGCGACCGTGGCCGAAGTCAGGGTGGAACGGGCCACGCCAACGGGCAGCAAGCCCTGAATGGCCCAGGGCTGGCGGCCGACTTCGGCGACAATCCAGCCGGCCTGGGAGGCGATATAGCCGAGAAACAGGGAAATAATGCCGGTTAGCAGCAGCCATCGCTGGTCCTTGATCTTGTCGTTCAGGGTGGCGACCAGAAAGACAATGAACAGGATGGGGAAGAAAACCCCCAGGAAAACCATGATGCGGAAACTGAAGAAATTCAGGGCCACCGGCGGGACCGCCTCTTCCGGACTGTGCAGATGACCGTAGCCGAGGTAAGGGCTGTTGGGGGCAAAGGCGGCCAGGGCGTTTCGGGCGACCGTCTCGTTCCCCACTTTTCTGGCTCCCTTGTAGAGGGCCAACTGGGCAATGGCGGCTTTGCCCCGAGCCATTTTTTCCGTGACGCCGACCACCCCCTGCTCCGGATTGCCGTAAACCAGGTCATTGATCCCCGGCACGAAGCTGTTGAAGGAACGGTTGGCCAGGAACGAAAGGGCATAGGGAATGCCGACCGCTTCATGGAAAGCCGGTTGTTCGTCACCGGGTTGTTTGTTCAGGTTGGGAATGCCGAAAAGGAGCAGGGGAGCGCCGACCTCACCATCGTAGAGCCCCTCAATGGCGGCCAGTTTCATCGGTTGCACCTGCCCCACGGTGTGGGCGGCCTCATCGCCGGTAAAGGCGACAAAAACCGAAGCGATGAGGCCGAAAACGCAGGCCACGATGATACTTTTTTTGGCGATCTGCTGATGCCGCTGGCGTAACAGAAACCAGGAAGAGACCGCCACCACGAAGAGGGCGGCGAGTTGAAAGCTGGAACTGGTGGCATGGGTGAATTTACTGATGGCGACGGGAGAAAACAGCACCTCCCAGAAGTTCTGCATTTCAAAACGGGCGCTGTCGGGATTGAATTGCATGCCGGTAGGAAATTGCATCCAGCCGTTGGCGACCAGAATCCACAGGGCCGAAAGGTTGGAGCCGATGGCGACCATCCAGGTCGACAGCAGATGGAACCGTTTGGAGACGCGGTTCCAGCCGAAAAACATGACGGCAAAGAAGGTCGCCTCGATGAAGAAGGCGAAAATGCCTTCCGCCGCCAGCGGCGCGCCGAAAATATCGCCGACCATCCAGGAATAGTTGGACCAGTTGGTGCCGAACTCGAATTCGAGGATGATGCCGGTGGCGATGCCGATGGCGAAGTTGACCGCAAACAGGGTCATCCAGAATTTGGTGATTCGTTTCCATTCCTCGTTGCCACTGCGGACGTAGAGGGTTTCGAAGAAGGCGAGCAGAAAAGAGAGTCCCAGGGTCAGGGGGACGAATATCCAGTGGAACATGGCGGTCAGTGCAAACTGGGCGCGGGCCCAATTGACCATCGAAAGATCAATCGCATCGATCACGGCGGCCTCCTGAAGGTTAATTTAATTGGTTCGGTTGGTTGCAAGCGTCAAATTGTTAAGAACATGTTCGGAACGTTGGGTGTCGGTTGAATAATTTTTTTCAAGGTAATTGGGTAAAACAAAATTGGCCAGAATCAGCAGAACAGCCAATTTGATCAGGACGATTTTCCAGAGGGTCCGTCCGAGAACCATAGAGCGAAATCCATCCAGATAAAAACCAACGATTTTTTTCAGCATGGTCAATCCTCCCCAACGATTAAATCGCATGGGTCGCCCATCCCTGGGCGCCACAGACTGTTTTGCAACAGCCTGCTAGGTCAGTTGATTCAGCGTCACACTGGATAGCACCTGTTTCACCTGGGCCTGTACCCGGCACCAGACCGGATGCACCTGGCAGCCGGAGCTGAGCTCACAGACGCCGGGATCCCCCACGCAAATATTCGGGACAATGGGTCCCTCTACGGCTTCAACAATGGTCAGCAGGGTTATGTCGGTTGCCGGTTTGGCCAGGGCGAAGCCGCCCCCTGCGCCCCGACTCGACCGAATCAGGCCGACCTTGGTGAAGCTTTGAAAGATTTTGGCCAGAAAACTCTGGGGAACATCGACCGCCGCCGCAATCTCACCGATCAACAGCAGTTTCTTCGGGTCCTGTTGGGCCAGATAAACGATACCGCGAATAGCGTATTCTCCCTTACGGGTCAGTCCCATCATAAATTATAACCTAAAAGATGTTTTTTATCCTTTTTACTGCGTGAGCCATGGTTTGTCAAGCGTTTTTGTTGGAATGTTTTTGTGATACATTTATAAAAATCGCCAAAGTTGATCTTTCAGCCGCGGTAAAACCGGTTGTGATGAGGGTTCCAGACGTATGAAGTTGACAGCACGCTCTATAATGAAAAATTAGCGAAATCAACAAGATAACTAAAATCCTAACCGATCATTGGAAATGCGCAACAGGGAAGAGAGGCATCGATGGAACCGCTTGATCAGATAATTCAAACTATCGCCTTAACCATGGGAGTAGCCTGGGCCAGCGGGATCAATCTGTACGCTGCGATTCTTATGCTCGGCCTGATGGGATCCAGTGGCAATCTGGTGTTGCCCCCCGGGCTCGAGGTGCTGGCCGATCCGGTGGTCATTGCCGCCGCCGGTTTCATGTATTTTCTGGAATTTTTTGCCGATAAGGCCCCTGGCGTAGACACCGGCTGGGATGCGCTGCATACCTTCATTCGTATTCCGGCCGGTGCGGTGCTGGCGGCGGGAGCAGTTGGCGAAGTCAGCCCGGCCATGGCCATTGCCGCCGGTCTGATCGGTGGCGGCTTGGCAACGGCCACCCATGCCACCAAGGCGGGCTCGCGGGTGGTGATCAATAGTTCACCGGAGCCTTTTTCCAACTGGGTTGTTTCCCTTTCCGAAGATCTACTGGTGTTCGGAGGGCTCTGGACGGCTCTGCACCACCCCTGGGTTTTCGTTGCCGGGCTGGTGCTGTTCATCCTGCTGATGATTTGGCTGCTGCCGAAGATCTGGCGGGGAGTGAAAAAGGTATTCGGAGCTCTCGGACGGATGTTCCGGGGACGCGATGTCAGTGCACCGCCGGAAAGCTGATGGGCTTGTGCTGACGACCTGTCGATAGAAGACGAAAACAGCCGGCTTGCGCCGGCTGTTTTCGTTGGGAGTCAATCAACCAGGGAGATGGCCTCGACCGGGCAGACCGGGATGCAGATGCCGTCGAGATCGCAGATGCTGTGGTCGATCAGCGCAAGGTCATTTTCAAGGCGGATGGCATTGACCGGACAGGCGGCGAGGCAGGCGCCGCAACCGGTACATTTTTCGGGATCGACGAGGATTTTCATGCAACACTCCTGATTTGCTAGGGAAACAATCAACAGATGCGCGGCAATTGTTCGCCGGCCAGCATTTCAATGGCACGCAGGCCGCCGATGACGGTGCGCAACCGAACTTTCCCCGGGGAACCGTCGGTGACTTCGCCGATAATGGCGGCTTGAGCCCCTTCCGGGTGGCGCTGCATCAGGTTGAGGATGTCCGTGGCCGCCTCCGGATCGACAAAGGTCAGCAATTTGCCCTCGTTGGCGACGAACAGGGGATCAAGCCCGAGCATGGCGCAGGCCCCGGCAACCCTATCGTCCACCGGCAGCGCTGATTCGTCAAGGGTAACCTCGACCTGGGATTGGCGGGCGATTTCTTTCAGAGTGGTGGCAACGCCCCCCCGGGTGGGGTCGCGCAGGACGTGAATATGCTCGCCGTAGGTGGCGAGCATATCGGTCACCAGATGGTTGAGGGCCATACTGTCGCTCCGCAGGTCGGCCTCAAACTTCAATCCTTCGCGGCAACTCAGCACGGTCATGCCGTGGTCACCGATGGTGCCGTTGATGATGATTTTATCTCCCGCCCTGGCGCCGCTGCCGGTGATGTTCAGGGTGTGATCGAAGATCCCGATCCCGGAGGTGTTGATAAATATTTTATCGGCTTTGCCGCGGGGCACGACCTTGGTGTCTCCCGTGACAATGCGAACCCCGGCCTTATGAGCGGCCTGATGCATGGACTGGAGGATGGTTTTCAGATCGGACAGCGGCAGGCCTTCTTCCAGGATAAGGGAGACCGATACCGCCAGTGGTTGAGCGCCGGCCATGGCCAGGTCGTTAACGGTGCCGTTGACGGCCAGATCCCCGATATTCCCGCCCGGAAAGAAAATCGGATCGACCACGTAGGAATCGGTGGTGAAGGCCAGACGACTGCCGCCATGGTGGAGAATCGCCGAGTCATTCTGGTCCGCTTCGGGGACTTGCGAAAGGGTGGGAATGATCAGCTCGTCGAGCAGTTGGTGGCTCAGTTTGCCGCCGCTGCCGTGACCGAGGAGGATGATGTCGGATGTCATAAAAACTCCGTGATTTGTGATGAGTAATTGGTGATTGGCAAAGGCATTGAACAAATCACCAATCACAAATGACCAATCACTGGATTAGATGCCGTACTTGTATTCGGCGGCACAGGTGCCCTCGCTCGAAACCATGCAGGCGCCAACCGGTGTTTCCGGGGTGCAGGTGGTGCGAAAAAGCGGGCAGTGGCGGGGACTGGTTTTCCCCTTGAGGATATCGCCACAGCGGCAGCCGGCCGGTTCCCGGGAGGGTTCCAGGGTAACCGGAATTTTGCGGGCACTGTCGAAGGCAGCCAGGGGTGATGCTGGCCCGCCAGGCATTACAGCATCAACACCCCCTGCAGTACGTCCAGCGGTTCAAAGCCGGTAATAACACAGGGAATGTTGTAGCGCTCGGCGAGGGGACGGAACCCTTCGGCACCGATGACCGTGCTGACATGGGCTGGACAGATGTAACCGTCGATGTTCAGTTCGGGATCGGAGGTCAGGGCCGCCATGGGTGCCGGCATGGTTTTGTTGGCGGTCAGAACGGAAAAGTTGGTCAGCCCCCGTCGTTGCGCCTCGAGGATGGTGCCGGCAATGGTCGGCGTGGTGGTTTCAAAGCCGACGCTGAGAAAGACCACTTCCTGTTGCGGATTCTGGGTGGCCAGGGAGAGGGCATCCAGGGGCGAATAGACGATGCGGATATCCGCCCCCCGGGCTTTTTCAGCCTGGAGGCTGCTGCTGGTCCCCGGTACCCGCATCATGTCGCCGAAACTGGTGATGATGGTCTGTGGGCGGCGGGCCAGGGCCAGGGCATGGTCGATATACTCGACCGGGGTGACGCAGACCGGACAGCCGGGGCCGGAAATCAGCCGGATCTGAACGGGCAGCAGAGCGCGTAGCCCATATTGGTAAATGGCCATGGTGTGGGTGCCGCAGACCTCCATGAAGGTCAGGGGGCGGGGGGCGGTTGCCACCAGTTCACCGATGGCGGTCAACAGGGCGCGGGCGACCTTGGGGTCGCGATATTCAAGGCCGTATTTCATGCCACATCACCACTGTCGGCGAGGATTTGCCGGAACAATTCAAGGGTTTCCTCGGCTTCCTCCGGATCGAGTTTCTCCATGGCAAATCCGGCGTGGATCAGAACGAAATCGCCCACCTGAACGTTTTCAAGCAGCATCAGGCTGGCTTCCCGTTTTACCCCATCAATCTCGCAAATGGCCGTATCACTGTCGATGCTGACGACCTGCATCGGTACCGCTAGACACATATTTACTCCGGTAATTGGTTGTTAGTGATTGGTCATTGGTTTTAAGGCTTTGAGCTAATCACTATTTCTTCTTGTTCGCCTGCTCCTGCAACCAATCGTACCATTGAACCATCCCGACGCCGCTGAGACAGGAGAGCTCAAGGATGCGAATTCCCGGATTGACCTGACGGGCGAAGGCTTTGCATTTTTCCAGATCGAAATTCAGGTGGGGCAGAAGATCATTTTTGTTGATCAGCATCAGGTCGGCGGCCTGAAACATCTGCGGATACTTGACCGGTTTGTCTTCCCCTTCGGTAACCGAAAGAACGGCGACCTTGTGATCCTCACCGAGATCAAAAGCGGCCGGGCACACCAGATTGCCGACATTTTCGATCATGAGAATGTCGATGTTGTCGAGATCGAAAGAGTCGACCCCATGGCCGACCATGTGCGCATCAAGATGACAGCCGGCGCCGGTATTGATCTGTTTGACCGCCACGCCGGTGGCGGCAATGCGGTCGGCGTCGTTGCTGGTCTGCTGATCGCCCTCCAAAACGGCGAAACGCAGTTGACCGGAAAGGTCGCTGAGAGTCCGTTCCAGGATCGAGGTTTTCCCCGAGCCGGGCGAACTGACCAGGTTGAGAACGAGCAGCTGTTTTTCGCTGAAACGGGCCCGGTTATACCCCGCCAGGCGGTTGTTTTTGGCCAGCAGATCCTCTTCTATGCGCAGCACTTTGCCCTGGTCGTGTTCGTTTTCATGGGTATGGTCGTGGGTATGCTGGGAGCAGCCGCAGTCAATGCACATTGTCAGTCGATCTCCATTTCTTTGACTTTGAGTTCGTCCCCCTGGAGGCGTTGCAGGGAGAAGCTGTCGCAGGACGGACAGGAAAAAGTGGTGGCTTCGAGGGGATGTTCGGTATGACATTGGGTGCAGCGTCCCAGGGCGGGGACCCGTTCGATGATCAGTTGCGCCCCTTCCAGCAGGGTTCCTTTGCTGCAGGCATCAAAGCAGAATTCCACCGCTTCGGGAACCACTCCCGGCAAATCGCCGATTTCCACGGTAACACTACGAACGACCCGAGCGCCATGACGGCGGGCGTTGTCTTCGCAAATCTCGATAATGCTGCGGGTAATACCGACTTCGTGCATAAAATTCTTATTGTATACAGATCCTTACGAGATTTTCACCATAGGCTCAGGTTCCACTATAGGGCTCGAGTTGGAAAAAAATCAAGCTCGCAATACAATTTCTTGTTCTAGATTGTCATTAAAGCAGTTGCCGGACAGGTGTTTTAACGGCCGAAGTGTTTACAAGTGTTTACGTTTATAGGGAACTTTCGGCATTTGAAAAAAGAATTAATCCAAACTAATCTGGTTGAAAATACTTGACCTGGTATCGCCACCCATTTTACTCTGACAGAGATTAAATTCTCTAAGCTGTTTGTTGACAGGGGAAAATCAGAAAGTCCGGTCTGGTTACAGGCGAGCGCAATAGGTGTGATCTTGATGCTTTCAGGCGAAGATTGTCGAGAAGGAGATAAATGCTGAAACACATGTTTTTCTGTCCGACTCGCCCCCGTTCGGAGCGACGTCGATGGTAAAACGTTGGATGTCCAGCTGTGATGAAATCATCAAATGTCTGCTCAGGCCGCAATCGCGTAACTTTGGAAGGGAAGGGGAAATGAGAATGGGACCTAACAAAGCTGTTTGTAGTACTCCATTGAGGATCGCCGGACGACGCCGAAAAACACCGCCACGAAATTCTTTTTCCAAAAATTGGATCCTATCGATCACGGCATTGCTGATTTTCGGTCCGGGAGTCTTGTTCTCCATGGCCAGTGAATGCGACACCTGCATTCCCTGTCACGGCAGTATCGAGGACATTCATGGCGACATCAATCACTCCGCCGAGCCGGGTAGCGGCCAGGTTGTCATCTTTCCCGACAATGCCCATGACAGTGCCGGTTGGACCGGGGACAAACCCTACTTCGATGTGACCGTTGAATGCAACGTTTGTCATGCCAGTGATCTGCCCGCCGTCCACGGTCAGGATTGTGAAACCTGCCACCCCTCGCCCTACGATACCCTGGGACAACTCTGGAACAAAGGCTGTCAGCAGGGTGGTTGTCATCCCTTCTATCACCAGGATTCCAGCAAGGCCCATCTGCCCTTCGAAGATCCCTATCAGGGCCCCGGGGAGAACGACTGTGACCGCTGTCATCTGCCCTACGCTGGCGCGGTGGTTCAGGCCAATTGCCTGAATTGTCATGCTTCCTACGGGGTTTCGGATGTTTCACCGCCGGTTACCTCGGCCAACCTCCTGAACGAATATGTCGGGCCGGCCAAGATCGATTTTTCCATTACGGACAATGGCGGCAAGGTTGGGCTCGGCAGAACCTTCTATTCGCTGGACAGCGGTCCGGTGATCGCCGCCGGCAAAAATCTTCTGGTTACGGCGCCCGGTTCGCATAACCTGGAATTCTGGTCCATGGATCAATCCGGCAACACGGAAGCGGCGCCAACCTATGCGACCTTCAATATTGTTGCGGATACCACTCCGCCGACCACCAGTTCCGACGCCCAAGCCTCCTACAGCGAGGGCGCGGTTGTCACGCTGACGGCCACCGACGCCAGCACCCTGGGAGTGAAAAACACCTATTATCGCCTCAACGGTGGCGCCAGCTATGTCGGCACCAGGGTCACCATCCCCGCCGTAAACGGCAATTACACCCTGGCCTACTGGTCGGAGGACTGGTCGGGGAATATCGAGGCGGAAAATAGCGTCAATTTTACCGTGACCGTGACCCCCGTCAATTACGGTACCCTCAAGCTGGTCTGGGGAGACAGCGACGCCAGCGGTTCGCCCTGCGGTATTGACCCCGATGCGCAAGCCAATTGGGTCGTCAAGAATGGCACCAATACCGTGGCCACGGGAGCGGGGATCTGTCCCGATTGGAGTGGGGTCGATAGCCTGGTTGTGCCGACCAGCTCCACCCGCTACCTGATCATCATCAATTGGTGGGACAGCTATAACGAAGATTGGGAGCAGACGACTTTCGCCGTTGATGTGACCGTTCCCGGCCAGGAAATCCGACTCAGCTACTGATCGGTGTTGCTGACCAGGGAATTGATCGAGGATTGGTAACGGGGGGCGAGGCTGCCCGTTACGATCTCTTCAAGTGTTTCGAAATCGGGGGTCTCTAACTGGGCTCCTGTAGGAGGAATAAAGAGATGGGATTGAAAAAAGCCATACGTTGTCTGGCGCTAAGGGCGCTTCGAAATGGGATGGGTCTGCTCCTGACCGTTCTGCTGCTGGGCGGCCTCCGGGTTGCCCCCGCGCAAGCACTGGAATGTTCCGTCTGTATCGACTGTCATGGGGCGCTGGCGGAGAT
>JARRKW010000061.1:0-6459 GCA_037387645.1 Desulfuromonadaceae bacterium | reverse complement strand
ACCCTTTCCGGTAATCCGGTCCATACCGATCTGTTCAACCTGTACCAGGAACGGGAAATCGGCCACATCAGCCTGGCCGATCGGGCCGATCTGCTGGTGGTGGCGCCGGCCACCGCCAATATCATCGGCAAGGTCGCCGGCGGCATTGCCGATGATCTGTTGAGTACCACCCTGATGGCGACCCGGGCGCCGGTGCTGTTCGCGCCGGCCATGAACCACAACATGTATGAAAACCCCCTGTACCAGCAAAACCAGGAGAAACTCGAGGGCTTGGGCTACCATTTCTTGGAGCCGGTCGTGGGTTATCTGGCCTGCGGCTGGGAAGGGAAGGGGAAGCTGCCCGAACCCGAGGCCATCTTCGAAGCGACTTTGGGTTTGCTCGGACCCCGGGATTTGGCCGGCGAAACAGTGCTGGTCACGGCCGGGCCGACCCGGGAGGAACTCGATCCGGTCCGTTATCTGAGCAATTATTCCTCCGGCAGGATGGGGTACGCCCTGGCCAAGGCGGCGCGGCGGCGCGGCGCCCGGGTTGTTCTGGTGAGCGGTCCGACGGCGTTGCCTGTTCCCTGCGGGGTGGAACGGATTGCGGTTGGCAGCGCCCGGCAGATGCGCGAGGCGGTTCTGGCGCATCTGCCGGAAGCGACGGTGATCATCAAGGCCGCGGCCGTGGCGGATTATCGCCCGGCTGAGCGCTGTGAGCAGAAAATCAAAAAGGGACCGCAGGCGCAGCTGTCCCTGCTGCTGGAAAAAAATCCCGACATCCTGGCGGAGCTGGGGCGGCTGAAAACAACCCAGCTGTTGGTCGGATTTGCCGCCGAAACCACCGATCTGGCAACCCATGCCCGGCAAAAGCTGGCCGACAAGAATCTCGACATGATCGTCGCCTCGATGTCAGCCGAACGGATGCCGGTTTTGACGTGGAAACCAACGCGGTACGCCTGTTTTATGCCGACGGCCAAGACGAAGAACTGCCTCTGATGAGCAAGGACGAAGTCGCCGAACGGTTGCTCGACCGCATCGTGGCGCGTTTGCCGTCTAAGAGCTGAGTGTGGAAATCTCGCTGGCCGGCGGAAGCCACGGCCGGTACGTTCTGGCAGCGCTGGGTCAATAGGCTGAGAGCAGTTCCAACAGGTTGTCGGGGCGGGTGATGCCGGCGTGAAAACGCGGCTTCAGATCGGTCAGAATGCTGTTTCCCTCCTGTTCCGAAAGCTTGCCGTCCAGCCAGAGCAGGTTGAGGTTCTTCCGGATCATCTTGGCGGCGTTCAGGGCCCGCTCCCCGGTGGGATCGGCCTGCCAGTAGGGACTCTGCTGCAGGTCGCAGAGCAGACTAAGGACGGCCTGTCGGGCCAGGGCCAGATATTCCTCCTGCTCCTCCGCCTCCAGGGACCATTTGGAGGAGTGGTCGAGGGAGCGCAGCATCTTCTGCCATTGCTGCAACCGGCTCAGCAGCAGCAGGGAGTTGAACAGGCGTTTGTTGGTGGTGAAGGAAAAAATGGTATCGGACAGCACGCCGCGCATCAGCTCGTCGTTGTCGTTGAAGCGGCGCCGGGCGATGGTTCGGGCCAGAGTCCAGGTCTCCGCCGGAACATGGACCTCGCTGCGCATCTCCCAGTAGGTATGTTTCAGCAGCAGGGTGTTGAAGGAGCGCACCATCTGGAAGGGGATGAAATAGGAGTGGGCGATGGTGTCGGCCGCCAGATGGCTCAGGTAGCCGTAGGCGCAGGCTTTCTGCGGAGCGCTGCGGGCGGCCGCGAGAATCTCATAGCCCATGCGCCAGGAATGGCAATGTTTCAGATAATGGGTGAATTTTTTCCCCAGGGTGATGTCGGCGCTGATGCAGCCGTACAGGTAGTCCTGGGGGTGGGCGCCCAGCAGGGTCTGCAGCAGCGGGGGCAAGGCCTCCAGGTTGGCCAGCAGGTGGGATCCGAGCTGCAGATGGATACCGATTCCCCAGGCAAAAGCGTCGCTGGGAACCAGTAGCAGCAGCAGTGGGCAGAGGTAGCGGAAAACGAACATAGGCACAGGCATCTCGTCACGGTTACAGCATGTTGTTTTGTTGGGTGCCGGCGGGTACGGCGGCAAGTCAACCTGACAATTGTACCTAGCTGATGTTGTTCTTGCTCCTAGAATAATTCTTACCAACCGGCAAGTAAAGGACTAATGGCAGAGAATCTGAAACGGGAAATAGCCCAGGCGCTGGGCCAGGCTCGCAGTATTTTCGATGATCTGCGCGACTTCGGTGTTTCCGCGCTGGCGGTTGCCGAACTGCCTGCCGAACTCCCTCCCTGTCCGCCGCAGATGCGCGGCATGGATCGGGGTGGCAGCGCCGTCTGCCGGGCGGAAACCCTGGAGGAGGTCCGGCTTGATCTGGGTGAATGCCAACGTTGCCCGCTCTGCCGGGGGCGCAAGAAAATCGTTTTCGGGGTCGGCAATCCCCGGGCCCGGCTGGTTTTTGTCGGTGAGGCCCCCGGGCGGGAAGAGGATGAGCAGGGCGAGCCGTTCGTCGGTGAAGCGGGGCGGCTGTTGGATCGCATTCTCTTCGCCATGGGTCTGGACCGGAGTCAGGTCTATATCTGCAACCTGGAAAAATGCCGGCCGCCCGGCAACCGCGACCCGTTGCCGGAAGAAATAGCCGCCTGTGAACCCTTTCTCAAACGACAGCTGGCGGCCATCGAGCCGGAGCTCATCGTTACCCTCGGGCGTTTCGCCGCTCAGACCCTGCTGGGGGAGCAGACCCCCATCAGTCGCCTGCGTGGCAGCTGGCGGCAGTATCAGGGCATTCCCCTGCTGCCGACTTTTCATCCCGCCTTTCTGCTGCGCAATCCGACGGCCAAGCGGGAAGTCTGGGAAGATATGAAGGCCGTGCTCAAACGGCTGCGCGAATCCCGGAGTGATTGATGAACCCTGCCTGCGGTGAAGGACTTCGGTTTGAAAACATTCACCAACGGCGGCGGGCTGTCGATGGTTCCGTTGTTGAAATTTTACGGGGGGTCGAGTTGGAAGTCGCCGCCGCCTCGCTGACGGTAATCGTCGGTCCCTCCGGCGGCGGCAAGAGCACCCTGGTGCGGCTGGTCAATCGTCTGGAAGACCCCGCCTGCGGACGAATTCTGCTGGCGGGGGACGATATCGCCCGGATAGATCCGCTGCAATTGCGGCGGCGGGTCGGGGTGCAGTTGCAAACGCCCTTCATGTATGCGGGGACGGTGCTGGAAAATCTGCAGCGTCCCTTTGTTTTTCGCCGCGAACCGGCGCCCGCGGCCGATGACACCGGCCTGTTGCGGCTCTTGGAGCTCTGTCGCTTGTCGTCGGAGCTGCTTCCGCGCCAGGCCCGCAGTCTTTCCGTCGGTCAGCAACAGCGCGTGGGGCTGGTTCGTGCCCTGCTCGGTGCGCCTACCGTGCTGGCGCTGGATGAGCCGACCAGCGCCCTGGATCGTCCCACCGCCGACCAGCTCGGACAGACGTTGCAGACCATTTGCCGCCGCCATGGTATCAGCATTCTGCTTTTGACCCACGATCTGCTGTTGGCGCAGCGGGTGGCCGACCGGGCGGCTTTTCTCCATCAGGGACGGATTCTGGAAACGGCGGCGGGCGCGGATTTTTTCAACCGTCCCCGCTGTGCGGAATTGCAGGATTTTCTTGCCGCGCCGGCCGACCCGGGGGAGGTGGACCGTGACGGATAGCCTGGCCGAGCTTTCTCTGCTCGATCTGCTGCTGGTTTACGGCCTGCTGCTGAGTACTGTCGCTCTGGTCCGTTGGCAGCGCATCGGCCAGGAAAGGGATCTGCTCTGGTCCTCCGTGCGGATGATGGTGCAGCTGCTGCTGGTCGGGTATCTGCTGCAAGCCGTCTTTGCCCTGGCCGAGCCGGCGGCGGTGCTGCTGATTCTGCTGCTCATGGCGGTTTTTGCCGTGCATTTGGTCGGTGGCCGGGTGCGGCAGAAGATGCCGCGCTTCTATGCCATTGTCGGGGCGGCCATGTTCACCGGCTGCGGCGGCGCAACCTTCTTCCTCTGCACCCTGGTGATCGGCTTGACCCCCTGGTACGATCCCCGCTACCTCATTCCCCTCTGTGGCATGGTTATCGGTAATTCCATGACCGGAGCCAGTCTGGCCGCCGAGCGGTTGGGGGCCGAGATGGTCGAGCGGCGCCTGGAAATCGAAACCTCCCTCTGCCTCGGCGCAACGGCGCGCCAGGCCTCGGCCGAGGTCCTGCGCAGCGCTTTCCGGGCGGCCCTGATCCCCTCCATCAACGCCATGGCCGCCATGGGCATCGTTTTTCTGCCCGGCATGATGACCGGACAGATCCTGGCCGGCGCCGAACCCCTGCTGGCCGTGCGCTATCAGATCGCCATCATGTGCGTCATCACGACCAGTGTCGCCGTGACCAGCTATCTCATTCTGCTCTTGGGATACCGCTCCTACTTCACCCGGGCGCAGCAGTTGCGCTCCGACTTCTGAAGGCCGGTTGCGTCCCCGTCGCGGTTTATTCTTCCAGTTTGAAACGTTTGATTTTTTCCACCAGGGTGGTGCGGTTGATGCCCAGCAGATCGGCGGCCCGGGCTTTTACGCCCTTGGCAAGGGTCAGGGCGTCGCGGATCAGGGAACGTTCGATCTGTTCCAGCACCAGCCCCATGTTGATCCCCTTGCCGGTCAGTTGCGGACATTGGAATTCAGCGATGGAAAGATCGGAGGACTGCCGCAGGATGTTGGAGGGCAGATCCGTTTTTTTGATGGTTTCCCCCTCGGTGAGGGCCACCGTGCGTTCGATGAAATTTTCCATTTCCCGCACGTTGCCGGGCCAGTCGTAAGCCTGCAGCCGTTGCATGGCCTCGGGCTCGATGGTCATCAGGGGACGGTTCAGATCCTTGCAGCTTTTCTGCAGAAAATAGCGGATGAGCAGGGGGATGTCTTCGCGGCGTTCACGGACCGGGGGCAGACGGATGGGGATGACGTTCAGGCGATAATAGAGATCCTCCCGGAAAAGGCCGTTTTTCACCTGCTCTTCCAGGTCGGCATTGGTGGCGGAAATGACCCGGACATTGAGTTTGACCTTTTTCCCGGAACCGATCCGTTCGATTTCGTGATCCTGCAGCACCCGCAGCAGTTTCATCTGCAGATGGGTCGGCATGGTGCCGATTTCATCGAGAAAGATGGTGCCGTTGTTGGCCAGCTCGAATTTTCCCGGTCGGTCGGCGATGGCGCCGGTGAAGGCGCCCCGGATGTGACCGAACAGTTCGCTTTCCAGCAGTTCGCCGGGAATCGCCCCGCAGTTGATGGCGATAAAGGCTTTGTCCTTGCGCAGGCCGTTGTAATGGATGGCCTTGGCCACCAGTTCCTTGCCGGTGCCCGATTCGCCGAGGATCAGGATGGTGGAATCGGTGTGAACGATGCGTTCCATGCGGGTGAAGACCTGCTGCATGGCGTTGCTGTTGCCGATGATGTTGTCGAACTTGTACTTGCCGCGCAACTGTTGCCGCAGATACAGATTCTCCGCCACCAGACGACTTTTTTCGATGGCCTTGGCAATCTGAACCTTGAGCTTCTCAAAGTTGAAGGGCTTGGTGATATAGTCGAAGGCCCCTTCCTTCATGGCTTCGACCGCCGTTTCCGCCGAGGCCTGACCGGTAATGACAATGACATTGATGTAGGGGAAGTCCGTTTTGACCTGTTTCAGGATGTCGATGCCGCTGGCCCCGGGCAGGAACAGATCGGTAATGATGATTTCAAAGGGGTACTGTTGCAGGAGGGGAAGCGCTTCTTCGCCGGAGCTGGCCGAGCGCACCTCATAGCCGGCGCTTTGCAGCAGCAGCGTCAGGGCTTCGCGGTTGCCCTGTTCATCGTCAACGACCAGAATTTGGGAAAGACTTTTCATCGCGATACCCGATGGCGCAAAGGGCGGGCGTCATTTCTTTGACGAGGAGGATTGTTAGCATATTCTTTTCCGGTGAGCAAGCCAATTGGTGTTCAGTTAGTGTAAAATTCCCGCAACAATCTTCAGCCAATATGAAATCCCATACGATATTCAGTAGTTGACAGTTATTGAAACTCAGCTAATCTTTTATTCATGCGGATACGAATCTTCACCCTGCTCCTGTTGCTGTGGCTCTGGTCGGCGATTATGGGCGCCGTGCCCCCGGTGCACGCCGCCGAAGTCATCCAGGTGGCGCGCCTGGCCGAGGTGATTACGCCGGTGCAGGCCGATTTCATCGCCGAAGCGCTGCTGGCGGCCAATCGGTTGCCGGCCAAGGCCTTCATCCTGGAGCTGGATACCCCGGGCGGCCTCGACACCGCCATGCGGACCATCATTCAGGCGATTTTCGATTCGGATATTCCCGTGATTGTCTATGTCGGACCTTCCGGGGCGCGGGCGGCTTCGGCCGGAGCCCTCATCACCCTGGCCGCCGATTTTGCCGTCATGGCTTCGGGGACCAATCTTGGCGCCGCCCATCCGGTCAATTTAGG
>JARRKW010000060.1:6384-14325 GCA_037387645.1 Desulfuromonadaceae bacterium | reverse complement strand
TGGTCGGGGCGAGAGGATTTGAACCTCCGACCCCATGCACCCCATGCATGTGCGCTACCAGGCTGCGCTACGCCCCGTCAATCAACGAGGCCGGATTATCGGTCATTTGACCGGCAATGTCAAGGATAAATCCGCCCCCGGCAAATTTTATATTACATTTATAAATCAATAGGTTCCCCATCAACACGGGGAACCGGTCAGGCACGGTTGAACAAACCACGTGGGCCTTCCGACAGGCTGTCACAACGATGGGAATCCCCGCGATGACGGCTCACTTCGGCCCAGTTCAACCGACTAGGCCGGTGAGGAGGCAAACTGCGCAGGCGGCTGGTCTGATTCGACCAACGACAACAGGGCACCTTCCAGCAGGCCGAAATCGCTGATGGCCAGCCAGCCCTGATTCAATCGACGCATGATGGCGGCAACAATCAACAATCCCGGAATCATCAGGTCGCCACGCCCCTTCTCCAATCCCGGCAATTGTTCCCGTTCACAGATGGACATGGGCAACAGATGTTCAATCAAAGCCAGGACCCTGGCGTATTCAATGCGATGGTTGTTGATCAGCCGCCAATCATAACGGGTCATGCCCAGATCGATGGCGGCCAGAGTGGTAACCGTACCGGCGGTACCGACAAGCAGCGCCGAAAAGGAACCGGAGGACAGACTCGAGGCCGCCAAGTCTTGAGAAACCTGTTCAAGATAATGATCGATTTTCGTTTTGAGATCGATCAGCGTATGACAGGTTTCAGCCAGCGCAACGACTCCCAGGGGATAGCTGCGAGAAAATTCGATCCGACCTTTTCGGCAAAGGACAACCTCCGTACTGCCGCCGCCGATATCGAAAACCAGGTATTCATCCGGCTTGGGCCTCAGGGCCTCGGCAACGCCGCGAGCACTGAGGCGGGCTTCTTCCACACCATCGATGATTTCCAACTCCAGGCCCAGATCCGTCCGAATCCGCTCAACAAAAGCCCAACTATTCGGAGCCTGTCGCAGGGCCTCGGTGCCGACCAGGCGAAGACCGCTGCAACGAAACCGGCCAATCAATTCGCCAAAACGCCGCAGAGCGGCAATGGTTCTCTCCATGGCTGTCGGAGACAGCCCCTTTTCCAGATGAGCCCCACCGCCGAGACGCGTGATTTCCCGCTCGTAGCGTACGGGGACAAACTGCCCGTCGGAAACCTCCGCAAGTAATAACCGAACGGTGTTGCTACCGACATCGACGGCCGCCAGCATTATTTCACTCCAACAACCGCTTTGGCCACGTTGAAGGTATGATCTCCGATTTTTTCGAAATTGTGCAGCATGTCAATAAAGATCAAACCGGAAAGCACCGCACATTCCCCGGTGTTGAGCCGGGCAATATGGTTGTCGCGCATACTCCGCTCAAAGGTATTGACAGCACTTTCCATATGTTTTGCTTTTTCAATGATGGTGACATCACCCCGGACCATACCGGCGATGACAAAATCAAGAAAACTTCGGGTAGCTTCCCCTATTTCGTTAATTTCAGCATTGCCGATATCGGAAAAAACAATTTTCTGAGAAAGTTTTTTCTGTCCCAGACGCCAGAGATTTTCGCAATGGTCACCGACCCGCTCCAGGTCGTTAACGATATGCATTAGAGACGCAAGCTCTTTGGAGGTATCCTGAGAAATGGACTTCTGGGACAAAGCAACCAGAAAATCGGTAATATCCCGTTGCAGCAGATCGACGGAATCTTCCTTTTTCTCCAGGGTTTCGATATGTTTTTCGTTGCCATCCTGCAGATATTGCAGGGTTTCATCCAGCATTTCCAGAGCAATCGTTCCCATCCGTTTGGTCTCCGCTTTAGCTTGACCAAGAGCGATAGGCGGCGTATTCAATACGCGATTGTCAATATATTTGAGATGAAACTCCATGACTTCATCGTCTCGGCCACGAATAACCAGTGTGGTCAATTTGGCCAGCAGACCGACCAGGGGCAGAAAGATAATAGTATTGATGATATTAAACAGCGTGTGGGTGTTGGCGATATGCCGGGCGATAAAGGGCTTGTCACCAATCTGCCCGCCGTAAGCGAGTGCCTGCTGCTGGGTCTGAATGATAAAATCGGCATCCTGCGGTGTGATGCGGTTGATGAAATCCACGAAATACGGCAGCAACACCAGCATGTAACAGACGCCAATGGCATTGAACAGAAAATGGGCAAAGGCAGTGCGGCGTGCCGCCAGATTGGTGCCGATGGCCGCCAGATTGGCGGTGATGGTGGTGCCGATATTCTCTCCCAGAATAAGAGCGACACTGGCCTCAAAGGACAACAGACCGGTTCCGGCCAGAGCGATGGTAATACCGATGGTCGCGCTACTGCTCTGCACGATCATGGTCAGAACGGCGCCAATCAGAACCCCGAGCAGATGATGATCGCCGACCATGACGAAAATATCCCGGAATTCCGCACTCGACCGAAGCGGGACAAAGGCATGTTCCATGGTCTGCAAGCCAAAGAACAGGATACCGAAACCGAGCACCACCTCGCCGACATAGATCCATTTGCGGCTGCTGGCGAACAGTTTGAGCCCGGCACCGATACCAATAGCCGGAAGTGCGTATTTGGTGATCTTGAAGGCAATCAACTGGGCCGTTACGGTGGTCCCGATGTTGGCTCCGAGGATGATGCCAATGGATTGCACCAGGGACATCAGGCCGGCATTGACAAAACCGACCACCATGACGGTAGTGGCGCTGGACGATTGGATGATGGCGGTAACAGCAATACCGACCAGAGTACCGACAACCCGGTTATTGGTCAGAGCGGCCAGGATTTTGCGCATCCGGGTGCCGGCGATTTTCTGCAGGCCCTCCGACATAACCTTCATGCCGAACAGGAAAAGGCCCAGTCCACCGACTAGGCCAAAAATCAATTTCTGGTTGAGTAAAACATCCAGCATGGATTTCTCCCCATATTTCGTCTCGGGCGAACATGCCGCCTGAAAAATCTATTCTGCGGGCAATAAAGGGAACTTCGCCGATTCGCTTCCCATCTCAGCACGATCATAACGCGGGCGCACTATAACGGAATCTGCTCTCTATTACAATGAGAAATGACCATTAAATCGCGGAGAAATCAATCTGACAGCTACTAACGCGAGTCTTTCCTGCCCAGAGACCAAAGCAGCATATCCCGGTATTCATCTTGACACTCCCTGATTCGCCGATTGAATACACGGATGATATTACGCATGAGCTTCAGACCCAGGGCGGGATTTTTCAAACAGAAACTTTCAAAGTCGGCGCGCTTGATGGAAAGAAGTCGGGCCGACTCGATCACCCGCGCCGTCGCGGAGCGAGGGGTTTCATCCAGGACCGCCATTTCGCCAAAACTGTCTTCCGCCCCGAGAACCACCAGGGTCTGCTCATCCCCCTCGGCGAGCATTTTGGAAACTCGAATGGTTCCTTCCCTGATCAGAAAAAGGGACTCGCCGGGCATGTTTTCAATAAAAACCGTTTTGCCGGCGGAAACCTCCTTTTCCGTAAAAAGCCCCTCCAGGGAAACTATTTCCTGATCGGTCATACCGGAAAAGATGGCGCTGCTTTTCAATAATCTAAGGTCATTTCTGTCCATGCCTGTTACCTGTCATAATGGCGGTTAACGATTAGACAAATTCAAAACACCTACCGCACCTTTTAGGCGCGACACTGGGTAGAACTTTCGAACCAACTTCGCGGAGTTTGCGGGAGCGGTCTTGTTTATCCGGGGAAAAAAGCAACCGACCACCGCTGCGCAGGCCTGTTGCCAACGTCGCGGCAACTCTGATGCCACCACAAAAACGATCTCGCGCAGGAAAAATACTTCGGTAGGGGAAAAGTGGAAACGAGAACGGATAACAGCAGAAACCGGGGGTATCATCCGGGGCGGGGCAATCCCCATGTCCCGGGCACGCCCAATAACCAGGCCAACCAGAAGAGCTTGAACAAAAGGTCGGTGGCGCATGTTCCCCTACATAAAAAAGCTTACGTTAACAGTAAGTTAAGAGCAATACAACGGTATCCCAGACCCCTCTGCGGAGCTGCCGAGGCGCGCTCCTTCCCAAAACCAACAGTCTTTCCGCAAGCAGGCTTTTCCACCCCTTTACTCATTATGGTACAAGCACTGTGAAAATAGCATTCCGATGCAACGAAATCAACATGAAGACTGTCAAAAGACAAAAAAATACCCGGGGGATAAATTCCCCCGGGTATTTTTAGGCGTTGTTATTGCGATGCTTTCAAAGGTTGTTGACACGTTCACGCAACTCTTTGCCAACCTTGAAGAAAGGAAGTTTTTTGGGTTGGACCTGAATAACCTCCCCGGTTTTCGGATTCCGTCCCATATAGGCCTTGTAGTCTTTTACGACAAAGCTCCCGAAACCGCGGATTTCTATGCGACCGCCCTTCACCAGGGTTTCAGACATGGAATCAAAAATTAAATTAATAATTTCCTCGGCTTTTTTATAGGTCAGGTTTTTTTGATTGGCCAAACTCTCCACCAGCTCTGACTTGTTCATAGCACCTCCTGATGTGCCACCGCCAACGGAAACCCCTCTGGTCAGAGGCCACCCCCCTGATCGTTATAGTCCTAGACTATACTTTATAAAAACTAACTGTCAATAGGAAGAATATGAATAATCAGCTACTTACCATAAAAAGAGAAATTTTTTTCGGCTTCCTGACGAAGATCGGCGGGCAAATCGGGAGTGCACAGAATTTTTTCCAGCAAATCCCGCCCTTCCTTGTGCCGATTCTGGGCCAGACAGGTTTGGGCGATTCGCAAGGGCCAACGCAGGTTGCCCGGATCCTGCCGACTTGCGCTTTTGAAGGCCTCCAGGGCCTGAGGCAGCGATTTGCCATGGCGCAACCAGAATTCGGCCAAAAGCACATGGGCGCCACCACCGCCACAACCGCTTCCGGGCAAAGCGGACAAAACCGCTTCAGCCTTTTCGATCCGACCGGTTTTCTCCAAACAGTCACTTAATAAGACGAGGATATCCAGCTCAACCGGCCCCGAGGCCAGCGCCTGTTCCGCATAACCGATGGCGCCAACAAGATCGTTTTTGCCCGCATACAGCTCGGCCAGCCGGCTGTAACAAAAGGGCATTGAAATTCCGGCCGCAAGCATTTGCTGCAACCGGCGTTCCGCGTTTTCCCACTGATTTTCCGCCAGCTCAAGGGTGACCAGGGTTTCCATGGCCAATGTCTGCCGGGGATTCAAGGCAAGCGCCCGCTGCAGACAATCCCGTCCCTGAACGGTCTGTCCCAGCCGGAGCAACAGGGCACCCCGCTCAAACTGATACAGATCGTCCCGCTCCTGTTCGACAATGCGATCAAAGGCGCTCAGCGCTTCTTCGGCCGCTCCGGTAAAGGCCAGCAACAGGGCCTGCTTAAACGAATCACTGGTGTTCAGGTAGCGCGTCGCCATCTCAGATGGATAGGATGTCAAGGACAGTTCGAGCCGTGAATCCACATCCATCTCATGGTCGGTTGTCGGTGCGGATTCCGCAGCCGTCGCACAACCGGAAGCGCAACAGGGGTCTCCGGCGCTCTGCGCTGAAACGGTTTTTTCCCGGACCACCAGAGCGCTTTTCTCCAAGCGCTGCCTGATCAGGGATCGCAGCGACTCGGACCGGGCATGTTCCGCCGCCAGCTGAAAATGCTCCAAGGCCTGATCCCGCTGCCCCCCACGCAAACAGGCCTCCCCTTCCTCCAAATTGATTTCGGCAAGTTGATTTCCGGCCTGCTCCAGGGTGGTCTGGAGTTCTTCCAGCAGTTCAGGACTGAGCCCATCCCGCCGGATGACCTCCGCTTCCCGCAACACGTCGGCCCACCGCTGTTGGACGACGGCCCGTCGCAGCAACTTCAAAGGATCCTTGGCAGCAAACAGTTTTTTCAGCAAAGCCATGGGCCGGGAACTTTTCAGATGGTGGTAAAGGGGGAGAGGGTCCAGATTACCTTGGCGTCACTATCGCCAACGTTGTCCCAGCGATGGGGCAAATGGGATTTGAAGGAAATGCTGTCCCCGGTTTTGAGCAGAAACTTTTCCCCGGCGATAACGATCTCGAGACGGCCATCCAGAACATAAATCAACTCATCCCCCGGATGGTACATTTTCTGTTCACCACTGGTCCCGTCCTTTTTAACGGTACAGAAAAAAGACATGAATTGCGGATCCCTTAGCCCGGAGGTGAAGGATTCCGTATGCATGTTGTGTTCGTCGTCATACACCGTCGTGTCGCGCTGCCCCGGCGAGGTGAAAACAATTTCATGGGTGGTGGAAACCTCTTCGACAAAATAGTTGATACTCTTGTCGAAAACCCCGGCCAACTTCATCAGGATTTCCACCGAAGGGATGGTCAAACCACGCTCAATCCGGGATATCATATTGGAAGAAACTTTGGATTTCTCGGCTAGCTCCTTCCTGAGTCTAGCTCAACCCGAACGCTTTTAAACCTGTCTCAGCGCGCCAGATTCGGCGCCGGGGAGACCACCCACATCACCACCGTTTTGCGGCCACTAACATTTTTCCAGGTATGGGGCAGAGAAGCCTTGAAGGTCAAGGAATCCCCCTGATTAAGCAGGTAAGTATCTCCGTCGACATTGAATTCGAGGCTTCCTTCCAACACCAGGGCGAATTCTTCTCCGGTATGGACCATTCCTCCCTCAC
Source organism: Desulfuromonadaceae bacterium (assembly GCA_037387645.1). Lineage (GTDB taxonomy): Bacteria > Desulfobacterota > Desulfuromonadia > Desulfuromonadales > Trichloromonadaceae > Trichloromonas. The sequence goes on along the minus strand of JARRKW010000060.1, from coordinate 7,643 downwards.
CACTGCTGCAATCCGCCTCCAGGGTATCGTAAAACACCGCGAAATTGGGGTCACGCAAGCCCTGGGTAAGACTGGTGATCTGATGCTTGTCTTCAAAGAAAAAAATCGGTTCGCCCTCTCCTTTGCGGGTAAAGACCACCGTGGAGCCTTTCTCGGCTTCCTGCACAAAATAATTGATACTCATGCCGAAGGCGCCAGCAAGCCTCATTAGAATCTCTACGGAAGGAATCGTCAAGCCACGTTCGATCCGCGAAATCATATTCGAAGAAACCCGGGAGCGATCTGCAAGCTCCTGAATAGTCATGTCATTTTTAAGTCGGGTCAGCTTGAGTTTTTTACCGATCAGTTTCTTAACCATACCCACCTCTTCCATTAGAAATAGAATAGCGTTTTATCATTTACGTTTCATTATGTCAATACGATATGGTTATTTTTTTCAACAATATGGTCCAATATTACCGATCCGATCGTAAACCACGTTTTTCTTTTGGTTGACAATCCCCGGGCAACCCCCTAGTATTTTTCTATTTGGAGAGTCATCGTAATGAACATTTTTCACACCGAGATATTAGACCTCTTATTTGCTAAGGCTGCGGCGGGAGAATCCTTGTCCGCGACCGAGGCCCTGCATATCCTGCAAGCCCGGGGTGCCGAACTCAGCCTGATTCTGACCGGAGCCCAGCAACTCAGAGAACGGTTCCTGGGCCCGACCGTCGAGACCTGTTCCATTATCAATGCCAAATCCGGCCATTGCGCCGAAGATTGTGCCTTTTGCGCTCAGTCCGCACACCATCGCAGTCAGGTCCCGGTTTATCCCTTGCGCCCCAGCGAAGAACTCGTGGCCGGCGCCCGGGCGGCGGTCGCTGACGGCTGCAGCTGCTTCGGCATTGTCACCAGCGGCACCCGAATTGAACCGGGTTCCGAATTCGAGCGGTTGCTGCAGGCCATCCGAACCATTCGGTCGACCACCGGCATGGCCCCTTCAGCCTCCCTCGGCATCCTCGACAAAACCATGGCCCAGGCCCTCGCCGAGGCCGGTTGTGCCACCTATCACCATAACCTGGAAACCGCCCGCTCCTTTTTCCCCCACATCTGTTCGACCCACGATTATGAAGAGGATCTGGAAACCATTCGGGTTGCCAAGCGGGCCGGCCTGAAGGTTTGCTCCGGCGGCATTATCGGCCTGGGGGAATCCCTGGAACAGCGCGTGGAACTGGCCATGACCCTGCGGGAGCTTGAGGTCGACTCGGTTCCCCTGA
>JARRKW010000060.1:0-6355 GCA_037387645.1 Desulfuromonadaceae bacterium | reverse complement strand
GCTGCATTGCCCTGTTTCGCTATCTGTTGCCGAATAAACCCATCAAAATCTGCGGGGGCCGGCAAACCGTTCTGAGGGAATTGCAGTCCTGGATCTTTCTGGCCGGGGCCAGCGGTATGATGGTGGGAGATTATCTGACAACCAGCGGTCGCAATCTGCAGCTGGATCTGCAACTGCTGAAAGATTTGGAGCTGGAATATTATGGGCAGTAAACTGAAAAGCAAAGGTCTCTTCATTACCGGAACCGATACCGGCGTAGGCAAAACCCTGGTCACGGCGGCTTTAGCCCTGTACCTGCGTCGCAAGGGCTTGAATGTGGGGGTCATGAAGCCGGTGGAAACCGGGGTGTCTGACCCACAGCAGCTGGGCTCCGACGCCGAGCTGCTGCGCTGGGCCGCCGCCAGCTCTGACGAACCGGATCTGATCTCGCCCTATCGCCTGCGGCCTCCTTTGGCCCCGCCCCTGGCGGCGCAGCAGGAAAATGTCCGCATCATTTTCGGCAACCTGATCGAAGCCGCCCAGACCCTCGCCTCCCGGCATGATTACCTGCTCATTGAAGGCGTCGGCGGACTCATGGTGCCCCTGTGCGGCGGGGTTCTGCTGCTGGATCTGGTAAAAAGTCTGAACTTCCCTCTGTTGACCGTATGTCGCCCCAGTCTGGGAACCATCAACCATACCCTGCTGACCATCCATGCGGCCCGCTCCATGGACATTCCCCTGGCCGGCTACCTGATCAACAACATGCCGGAAAACCCCGATGCTGCGGAAGCCGCGGCCCCCCATGCCCTGGTGGAAGTGGCCTCCGCCGATCTGCTGGCGGTTTTGTCCCGGGTTTCCGGCTCCCCCCGGGAGATGGCCGAGGCCTTGGCGCAGCAACTGGAGCAGGTGGCAACGAAACACTGGCTGCTGGCCGGGCTCGGCTTGACAGACGATTATTGATTCTTTCGCGCCCTGACCGGCAAATCGGCACCCCGAGACCCGAACGACCGTATTGTTGCATTTATGGATAAAGCCACTCTGTTAAAACTGGATCGCCGCCACGTCTGGCACCCCTGTACCCAGGAAAAGGATCTGGAAACCCTGCCTCCCATTCCCATTTCCCATGGCGAAGGGGTCTTTCTGTACGACCTGGACGGCACCGCCTATATCGACGGCGTCTCCTCCTGGTGGGTCAACCTCTTCGGCCACAACCATCCACGTCTGAATCGGGCGCTGGCCCAACAGGCCACGCGTTGCGCCCATCACATCTTTGCCGGTTTTACCCACGAACCGGCGGTAACCCTGGCCACCGAACTCTGTGCCCTGGCGCCGCCGGGTTTAGACAAAGTTTTTTTCACCGATAACGGCTCCGCCTCTGTGGAGGCGGCCCTGAAAATGAGCTTCCAATTCTGGCAACAGTCCGGTTATCCACAGAAAACCCGCTTTGTCTCCCTCACCGAAGCCTACCACGGAGAAACCCTGGGCGCCCTCTCCGTCGGTGGCTGCGATCTTTACCGGAACATTTATCGGCCCATCCTGCTGGACGGCTTTCAGGTGCAGGGACCGGATTGTTTCCGCTGTCCCTACGGGAAACAACGGGAAAATTGTCAGGCCGAATGCTTTGCCGCCATGGAATCCCTGGTGCAGCAGCAGCATCAGCAGATTGCGGCAATTATCGTCGAACCCCTGATCCAGGCGGCGGCGGGCATGCGTATTTATCCCCCCTGCTATCTGAAAAAACTACGCCGGATTTGCGATCAATATAATATTCATTACATCGCCGACGAAATTGCCGTCGGTTTCGGCCGCACCGGACGCATGTTCGCCAATGAACATGCCGGAACCAGTCCGGATCTGCTCTGTTTGTCCAAGGGAATCACCGGAGGCTACCTTCCTCTGGCGGTTGTTTTGACCCGCCAGGAGATATACCATGCTTTTTACGACGATTATGAGAGTCTGAAGGCCTTTCTCCACTCCCACTCCTACTCGGGCAATCCCCTGGCCTGCGCCCTGGCCTGTGAAGTTTTGCGCATTTTCCGGGAAGAAAACATCCTCGCCGCCCTCAGTCCTAAAATGGCGCTGCTGGCAGCGGCCAAAAGGCGTTTTGAAGAGCTGCCCCAGGTCGGCGAGTTCCGGCAATGCGGCATGGTGGCCGCCGTCGAACTGGTGCAGGACAAGGAAAGCAAAACCGCCTACCCCTGGCAAGAGCGGCGGGGCTATGAGGTCTATAAAAAAGCCCTGGGCAAGGGCGCCCTGCTCAGACCGTTGGGCATTGTCATCTATTTCATGCCACCCCTGACCATTGCCGAAGCGGTGCTGCAACAGCTCCTCGATATTGCCTACGAGGCCATTGTCGAAATCACCTGCCCCTGAGGGGCCGCCACCGAAACCCCGTGTAGACCACCAGTGCCCCGCTCAGATTGGCCAGAAAATCCCCCGCCTCGCAGACCCTGCCGACAGCGGTCAGATACTGTAGAATTTCCAGCAGTGCCCCCCCGATAAAGGCATAGGCCAGGGCCCATTCCCAGGCCCGCAAACGCGCCGGTGTCCAGAGCCGAAAGAACCCACCGGCACTCAGGGTCAACAGGGCGTAGGCGCCCGCATGCAGCACCTTGTCCAACCCCGGGAACCAGGGTAGCGGCTGCGGCGGCGACGGAGTCAGGGAAAGCCAAAGCAGGCAACCGGACAAGGTTATCAAAATACCGAATTGCACACCGGGAGAGTTCATGGGAAACGGCTCCGGAAAACATCTTAGCTGACGAAAAAATCCTTTCACACGAAACGACTCGGGGACCATCCCCTTTCGACTCCGATTAGTCGTTGCCGCCACCGTCCTGAAATGATATAAAATGCCAGGCTGGAATTCACCTTTTTTCCACTTCCAATGACCATACACCTTTGGGGAGAAACTGTGGAAACTTCATTCCTGAAACGTCTGTGGGTTACCTTTTCCGCGTGGGCTGTGGGAATCTACGCGTCCCTGTTGAACAATTTCAAAATTGTCGGTGATGAAAACATCCCCGCAAAAGGCGGGGTTCTGTTGGCATCCAACCATATTTCCGGCTACGAAACGGTTTTTCTGCCCTGGGCTGTCGTTCGTAACCACCCTCTGCAGATGGTTTGGGCACCGGCCAAGGAAGAGTTGTTTCGCAACCCGATGTTGAGCTGGTTGTTTCAATCCTGGGGGGCTTTTCCGGTTCGACGCGGAAGGGATGTGCGAGCGGGGAAAACCATCAATTCTCTACTGCTGACGGAAAAAGTCATGCTCTTTCCGGAGGGAACACGCAGCAAGGATGGCTCCCTCGGACAGGGAAACCGAGGGGTCGGGAAAATTATCTACGACGTTCGCCCTCAGGTGGTGCCAACCGCCTTGAGTGGACTGAATCGCTGGAAATTCCCCGGCTTCGGGCAACAGGCCAGGGTCATTTTCGGATCACCCATTGATTTCAGTGATCTGTTTCAGGAAAAGGACTGCAAGGAAACCCACTTGAAAATCGTGGCCCGGGTTATGAACGCCATCGAGGACCTGTTGGACGCCTGAAACCTTTCCCGCCATTCATTCGGAGCACATTTCAGGCGACATGGGGCAAGGGGTAGCCACTCCCCTCACCCTGGCGCAACTGATCCAGAAATTCCAGTATCCCGCAATCGGGGGTTGTAAAGCGCTCCCAGCGACGTATTTGCCAGGAACCGGCCAGACGCTGCGGATACTGCTTCAAAAGCTGCTCCAGAACATCGGCATTGCCCGTTTCAGCCAAAAACACCACCCGCCCGACACCGAGATAATCGAGCAAACGAATGAGGGTTCCCGCAACCGTGCCGCTGGAATGGACAACCCGGTCTGCTTCACCAAAATTTTCGGGGCAAATCACCCGATATCCCTGACCGACAAGGGTTTCCAGGAAGGGAAGAACGGTCTGTTGTTCCGTCGATTCGTTGAGCAGCAGTAAAATCGCCGGGCCTTTTCCCAAATCCACACAGGAAAAGTCAACTCCATCGCTGCGAATATCCATAAAAAACACCTTTGAACCAACCCTACGCTGCGACGTGCAACAGGTACACCTCTTGTGAACGTTTGTTACGAAACCGAGATAACCTGGAGCAAACGACCATCAACGTGCCTGCCCCAACGGAAGCAGTGTTTGACCGGATAGCCGATTGACCAGCTTGGCTACCCCACTGTAACAGGCCAAGGCCCCGCTGACGAAAACCAAATAGGAAGAGAGTTCCCGCAACAGGACAACTTCGAAAATCACACCGCAAGAGAACAGGACAAAATAGCCGATGAGAAAAACGAGGGGCAACTGGAAGAATTGTAAAAGTTTAAGGTTCCCGACCAGCAGCAAAACCGAAAAGCTGCACCATAAAAAATAATAGTCGCACAAAACCATGGGCCGGGAAACAACACCGAAACCAAGCTGGGGCAGAACCGTAAAACCAACCAGGGAGAGCCAGAAAAGCCCATAAACTACACAGGTCAGGGCTCCGATCCCGGCTTTTTTCTGCCATTGCCGCAAGCCGGTCAAAATGAGGCTGCCGCCACCATAAACAATTCCGGCCGCCAACAGCCATGGATTTGCAGCGGCGGATTGAGCCTGAAACAGAGCAAACAGGACGGCACAGCAGCCGAACCCCAACAATCCCGTCACGGGCATCTGCATACTCGAAGAGGTTTTTACCGATGGGCGATCACCTTGGCCAACGGCCTGTTTCAGCATGCTTTATCCTCCTTTTGGGGGGGCAGACCGAATCTAATTGGAAAATACGAATGAACTTTGTTGCAAATTCCACACCACGAGAAAACAATTAATGTTCATCCCCCCTTCCGGGGCCAACACCAACGCACCCGGAGTGTGCAAGGTCTTATTCTGACAGTCAAAACTCTTTCGAGCGAGAAAACTTCTGCCTTCAACCATTTCACCGCTTCCGCCAGCCAATATCGTTGAACCAGCCGTTTTACCGCAAAAAAACGGTTACGGCGTGAAATGGCGAAGAAGGCCCATGTTCCCCTGCCCCTTATGGCGACACAATCCCCGGCGCCGGTGAGAATTTCTTCACTCCGTGAAGGTAAATCGGTGCTGTTATTCTTGCTTCTGTCTAAAATCTTGCATAGCGACAAACGATGCGTATAATGCCAGCACTCCAAACCCTATATTCCAAGAGGATTCAGACATGCATAAACTTACCGGCAAACAGATACGATTTTTACGGGGACTCGGCCACCATCTCAATCCGGTCGTCATGGTCGGCAAAGAAGCCGTCAGCCCGACGGTACTCGAGGCCCTTCACGAAGCGCTGGAATGTCATGAACTGATCAAGGTGAAAATTCAGGAGGGATGTCTGTTGGATCGCAAAGAGGTCGCCGAAACAATCAGCCGGGAAACGTCTGCCGCAACCGTACAGGTGCTGGGTAAAACCCTGATATTCTATCGTCCCGGGAAAGAACAAAAAATAGAACTGCCCCGTTAGTTTCCGTCCGGAAACGGACCCTTCACGATATTACAGCGAAGAACCGGCAGACAGCCCGCTCATAGCGGCTGAGCCCAGCTCCGTCAGTAGATGATTGCCCGCAAGCAGAGCGGAAATTTCATTCGCCGGTAACGGCCGGCTCTTGATGAATCCCTGAAACCGGTCACAGTGCTGTGAACGCAGGAAATCCATTTGCAACTGGGTCTCCACCCCCTCGGCAACCACTTCGAGATTGAGATTGTGAGCCAGGGAAATAACCGCACTGACAATGGAAGTGTCATCGGAATCTTCACCGATGTCCTTAACGAAAGAGCGGTCGATTTTCAGCGCATGCAGGGGAAACCGCTTGAGATAATTCAGCGATGAATACCCCGTCCCGAAATCATCAATGGAAAATTTAACTCCGAAAGACATCAACCGCAGCAGTTGGTCGACGGTTTGTTCCAGATTCCGCATCAAAACACTTTCGGTTATTTCCAGATCCAGACAGGTCGGATCCATCGCCGTTTTTGTCAGGATCGTTCCAACGATATCGGAGAGATCCTGTTGTTGAAACTGCCGGGCCGACAGATTGACCGCCATCCTAATGGGAGAGTGTCCTTCCCTGCGCAACCGTTGGCTCTGTTCGCAGGCGGTCTGCAACACCCAGGTTCCGATCGGCACAATCAGACCGGTCTCTTCCGCCAGCGGGATAAACTCATTGGGCTGAATAAAGCCCCGAACGGGATGCCGCCAGAGCAACAGGGCTTCCACGCCGCAGATCCGATGATCTTCCATGCCATACTGGGGCTGATAGTGCAACTCCAGCTCATGCCGCTGAAGTGCCTTGCGTAAATCGTTTTCCAGACTCAAGCGGGAAACGGACGCGGTACCCATTTCATCATTGAAAAATTGAAAATTGTTGCGG
>JARRKW010000059.1:0-14134 GCA_037387645.1 Desulfuromonadaceae bacterium | reverse complement strand
TCAACCGGGTGCTCCAGGCCCGCCGCCTGCCGGGTTCGGCCATCAAGCCGATCATTTATGCGGCGGCTCTCGACAAAGGCTATACGCCGGCCTCAATGATTCTGGACACGCCCCTGGTTTATCGGGAGACGACGGAGACCGGCGAGGAAACCGAATGGAAACCGAAGAACTACGAAAAAAGGTTCCATGGGTTTACTTCGTTCCGTAGTGCCCTGACCCATTCGCAAAACGTTATTACCATCAAGATTCTCGAAGATATCGGCGTCGGGTATGTGATCAATTACGCGCACAAGCTTGGCATCAGTTCACCCCTCAACCACGATTTGACTCTGGCTCTCGGTTCTTCGGCGGTCACCCCGTTGGAATTGGCCACCGCCTATAGTGTCTTTGCCAACGGTGGCGTCCGTATGTCACCGACCTATATTGCCCGGGTCATCGATCGTGATGGGCGCATCATAGAATCGATCGATCCCGCTGATTTCCCCGGCGGGCCGGCCGCCGATCAACGTTTAATCAAATTGACGCCGGAGCGGGTCATTTCCCCGGAAACTGCGTACCTGGTCACCAACCTGATGGAAAGCGTCATCCGGAACGGCACGGGGCGTCGCGCTCGTGAATTGGGACGGCCGGCGGCCGGCAAGACCGGCACCACCAACGACCTCAAGGATGCCTGGTTTGCCGGTTATGTACCGCAACTGGTGGCCGTTGCCTGGTGTGGCTACGACCAGGAACGTCCTTTGGGCAAGAAAGAGACCGGCGCCCGCGCGGCTTTGCCGGCTTGGTTGAGTTTTATGCGGACGGCGGTGAAACAGTTTGAGCCGCAGGATTTTATCGTTCCGGATACCATAGAATTCCGTCCTGTCGATCCCTTGACCGGGCTGCTCGCTCCCGAGGACAGCCCCGAGGTTTCGATTGAGGCGTTTGCTCCCGGTACGGCGCCGACTCACTATGCCATGGATGACCAGCGGCCGACGGCCAAGGATTTTTTCAAAATTGAGCTGGACGATTGAGGATTAAGTATTTGCAACTATTTAATGGAAGTGTAAACTCTTCCAGAGAATATTCGTCGGATTGTTTTACACTTTTTGCGGCGGCGGCCGTTGAATTGCGGACAGAATAAAGGTTTTTTAGTGGCGTGGAAATTGCAGTACATTATGATGCTCTTATGCATTTAATTATATTTACAAGCATGCGGAGGGTTGATTTGTCGTTTGGTAACTAATCATGGTGTAAGGAATAGTTATGGAACAGATCCGTGAACAGCGCAAGGCAAAACGTTTTCTGGCCCAAGATCGGACCTTGGTTCGCGTGAGCTCTTCACCCGGAATCCTCTTTCATATCATCGATATCGGCAGTGGAGGATTGGCTTTTCGTTATCTGGGTGAAGATGAACTGGATGGGTTGCCGTCGGAGCTGGACATTGTTTATGGCGACAAGTTTACCCTTGGTAGGCTTCCCGTGGTGCCGGTCAACGACTGTGCCATCGAGTATGGGTATCTTCCCATGCGTCGGAAAAGCTTGAGGTTTGGAGACCTGACCCCTTGGCAGCAAGCCGAGCTTGACCATTGCTGTGCGGCAGAAACCTTTTCGGTTTACTTCTGATTTTTCCCTTTTTACATTTCTTTTTATTTCCCGCCCAAAACAAATTTTGTCGAATTTATAACGTGATTTCCCGGAATGTGGAAAGATTTTCCCGTCCGGCTCGTGCACCCTTGCGTTGTTCAGGGCACATGCTGACTTTTTTCTGGGCCGGTTGTTCCAGGGGACCTGTTTATACCGTTTTTTGCGGATCCTTCAAGTTCCGGTTGTCGCGTGAGCGGGGTTTTTAAGGCGAGGATTCAACCAGGGGCAGGTCGCAGGGAGGAATCAGTCCCCGTTGCTCGGCTTGATTTAGCAGGTAGGTCACGGCGTCCAGCCCTTCCTCGCCGAGATCGAGAGAAAAGTCATTCACATAGAGCTGAATGTGATTGTCGATGACGGCATCGGACAATTCCTGGGCGTGTGTTTTGATGTAGGGACGGGACAGGGTTGGATGGGCAAAAGCGAATTCGATACTGCGGCGCAGGATTTCATCGATTTCACGGATCAATGTTTTCCCGAGGGCCCGCTTGATGAGGATGCCGCCCAGGGGGATGGGCTTCCCCGTGGTTTCTTCCCACCACTGACCGAGGTCGAGGATCTGATGCAATCCCAGTTGCTGATAGGTGAAACGGGATTCGTGAATGATTACCCCGGCCGGAATGTCGCCTCGAGCCACTGTGCCCATGATGCGGTCAAACGGCATGGGCACAACCTGTTCGAACCCTTCACCGTAAAGTTGCAGCAGCAGATTGGCGGTAGTCAAGTTGCCGGGAATGGCGATTTTTCCATGGCGCAGTTGCTCCATGGTCAGTGGTGAGGTGGCCACTACCAGGGGGCCGCAGCCGCGGCCGAGCGCTCCTCCGCTGCGCAACAGGGCATAATTCCGGCGCAAATGGCCCAGGGCGTGATAGGAGACCTTGGTCAAGTCCAACTCTTCCGCTAATGCCAGGGCATTGAGGGTTTCCACATCTTCTATGCGCTCGCGAAAGATCAGGTCGGAGAGGGGTATGCGACGATGAATCAGGGCATCGAAGATGAAGGTGTCATTGGGGCAGGGTGAATAACCCAGGCTGATGGAACGGGTCATGCGGACTCCTTCCCCTGGTGCCAGTTGTTGAGCACCTCCTGTACCGCACGTTGGGCGTTTTCGGCCGCGCCTTTCAGGTCCCAGTGTGTTACATTACGATCTTCGACGAGATTGGAAATGCCGCGAATTTCGAGAAAGGGAACCCCATGCATGGCGCAAATCTGAGCCACGGCCGCGCCTTCCATGTTTTCGCAGATGCCGCCGGTTCGACGAGCCAGCTCAAGACCGGCGGCGAGGGTGCCGGAGCAGGTGGAAACGGTGACGAAGGGGCCTTCGACCGAAGGGATGGCCTGGCCGTCGCCTCTTTGTTTCAGCAGGGTGCGAACCTTGGTCAATAACGGAGCGGAAGCCGAGTAGCGATTGAAATAGTATTGACCGTTGCGTTGGATAAGCGGCAGGTCCAACGCCTCCATATCCAGAAAGCCGTCGGGAGCGCGAACGCCCTCGTCGCCGTAAATTTCCTCCGTGGCCAGGGCCAGATCGCCGATATCCAGGCCGGAATCCGGGAAGGCGCCGCCGCAGCCAAGAACGATCATGGCTTGAAAACGACTGAAGCTCAGCATGGAGGTTGCGGCGGATGCGGCGTTTGCCTTGCCGATACCTGAATGCATCAGGGCCACACTCAGTTTGCAACGGGTTCCCAGGTAAAGGTCCCGGCCACCGCAATTACGCACTTCGCAGGGACTGAGATAGCGGCGCAACAGGTTGGTTTCCAATGGGACGGCGGCAAGCAAGGCAATCATAATAGTGAAGCCCGGCGGCTAAGGTTGGGATGATATGAGGCGATCACGGGAAGAGATGACGGGGCGGTCAGGGAGAGGGTCAACGGTTGTACCACCCTTGACGGATCAGATCGCGACGCAGGGGCGCCCCTTGGTTGCGTACGATGCCCTGATACCAGAAATGTTCGTTGCGAGCGGCCGGCGTCTCCGAAGGAAAATCCAGGCGTTTACGGTGATCCACCAGGTTTTGTTGCAGATTTTTGTCGGTTTCCGCTACAATTTCCCGGATTTTGTTTTTTAAGGGGGAGGCAACGCCCTCGATCACATATTCGATCAGGTCGCGCAATTTGAGGCCCTGGCGGTATTCCCAGAGATCGCCCTGAAATGCCGCAGCGCATTCATCGACAAAGTCGTTCCAGTCCAACAGCAGTCCGCCGAAGTCCTCTTCGGCGTATTCGGCGTATTCGGGATGTTCGGCAAGCCGCGTCTGAATTTGATCCTGTTCTCTTTTGGAGAGGAAGAAGCTGAAATCATCCTCAACCGGATACATATCGAGAATTTCGGTCAATTCGGCGCAGAAGAAGGCGTAGTCGAGGTCGTTTTCACTCAGACCATGCAACGAAGCAGGGAGACTGTCGTGCGGGTAACAAAGAAGCGATAAGTGATCGTGTCCCACATCGGTTGGAAACAGCAGGTCGGGACGATGGAAAATCCGTTGTTTGGCCAGCAGATCGGTGAAACGCAGATGATTGCCGGTAAAGCAGGTCAGCACCTTCTCTTCGGAGTAGAAGAGCTCAAATCCTTCGCGATTATTGGCCAGTCCGAAACCGACGAAACCGTCGTGAATCAGACGTGGCAGATAGGGGGTGATGCAGGTGATAATATCCGCCGTTTCCATATAGGGGGAATAATAGATGGCCGGTGACGCGTTTTCGGTGGTCTCCGCAGGCTGTTCGTTCTGATAAAACTCCAGAATAAAGAAGGTTTCGGCGGGGATTTTTTTGCCCAGCGTTCGGATTAGTTGCAGCAGCCGATCCGTGCTGACCATGATGGAAAACCGGTGAGAATCATTGGTGTTTTCCAATGGACTGAGAACATATCCTTCAGTGAAGGCGAGCTTTTTGGTCAGGGGCTCCTGTGGCCAGATCCGGAGTCCCAGGGGGAGCTTAAAAGAGTTGTCGGGCAAGGATTCCCTCTGTTTTACGCGGTAACGGGTTTAGAAAACGCTCAATGTCTGGAAGGGACACGGTGTGTGGAATTCCGATCTGTAAATTAGTAGATTCGGGGAAAAAAGTCAACCCGGGGGGAGAGCCGGAAGGGAGGTGTGGGTCGCTGGCGGCAGGCAATGGACTGATTATTAGTTTAGTGTAAGTAAATCTTTTTACCTTGGGTAAAAAATTATCTTGACAATTTTAACCATTTCCGATAATTTCTCAAAATAAAACTACTTTTTATTTCTGTTTAGTGAGGGTCTATGGAATTCAATATAGGTTTAAAAATCAAAACCTTACGCAAGGCGAGGAAACTCACCCTGCAGGATGTTGCTCGTGAAACCGGGTTTTCGCCGGCACTTATTTCTCAGATCGAAAACAATAACGTTTCTCCGCCTATTGCCACCCTGTCCAAGATAGCTCGTTTTTTCGATGTGAAAATGGGGCATTTCTTTGAGGAAGACGAGGAGGAACACAAGTACGAGGTGGTGCGTAAGGATGGGCGCCGAGTTATCAACCGGGTAATTTCCAAGGCCGGTACCGGCCATGGCTACACCTATGAGGCGTTGTCCTTTCGTAAGCATAACAAAAAGATGGAACCCTTCATCGTAACCCTTTCCGAACGGGCCGGAGAGGAAACCCTGTACAATCACGAAGGGGAGGAGTTTCTGCTGATTCTCAACGGACGGGCCGAGGTTTTGTTGGACGAAGAGCGGATTGTTCTGGAAGAGGGCGATGCCATTTACTTCGATTCGTCTCTGCGGCACCGATTGCTTTCCTATGATGGACGGGAAGTGCAGGTGTTGGCGATTGTGACGCGCTGATCGTTTTTTCGATCCCCGAGGAGCGGCCTGGCGTATGTTTTTCCCGAAAGGTTCTGAGCCATGAACCCCTTTGAAAAACAGTCGTTTGTGGACTGGGAAGCTCAGGTCAAAAAAGAAATCAAGGCCGACGATCTCGATCGGCTGCGGTGGCTTACGCCCGAGGGAATCTGGGTTAAGCCCCTGTATACCGGTGCGGATCTGGAAAAGCTGGACACCGCCGACAGCTACCCCGGCCTGGCTCCATTTATTCGGGGGCCCATGGGTTCCATGTATGCCGGCCGGCCCTGGACGGTGCGTCAATATGCCGGTTTTTCCACCGCTGAAGAGTCCAATGCGTTTTATAAGCGCAATCTTGCGGCTGGTCAGCAGGGGCTTTCGGTCGCTTTCGATCTGGCCACCCACCGTGGTTACGACTCCGACCATCCCCGCGTTGTCGGGGATGTCGGCAAGGCCGGGGTGGCCATCGATTCGGTGGAGGACATGAAGATCCTGTTCAGCGGGATTCCCCTCGGTCGGGTTTCGGTCTCCATGACCATGAACGGAGCGGTGTTGCCCATCATGGCGAACTACATTGTCGCCGCCGAAGAGCAGGGGGTTTCACTGGAACAGCTCTCCGGAACCATTCAGAACGACATCTTGAAGGAGTTCATGGTCCGCAACACCTATATCTACCCGCCCAAACCCTCCATGCGGATCATTTCCGACATTATCGAGTACACCAGCAGATACATGCCCAAGTTCAACTCCATCTCCATTTCCGGCTATCATCTGCAGGAGGCCGGAGCCAACAATGCCCTGGAGTTGGCCTTTACCCTCGCCGACGGTGTCGAATACGTTCGTGCCGCCATCGCCAGGGGCCTCGATATCGATACCTTCGCGCCACGGTTGTCCTTCTTCTTCGGCATCGGCATGAACCTGTTCATGGAAGCCTCCAAGCTCCGTGCGGCCCGCTTCCTCTGGGCAAAACTGATGCGGCAGTTCAAACCGAAAAACCCCAAGTCGAGCATGCTGCGTACCCACTGTCAAACTTCGGGCTGGAGTCTGACCGAGCAAGATCCCTACAACAACGTCATCCGCACCACTCTGGAGGCTTTGGCCGCGGTTCTCGGCGGCACCCAGTCTCTGCACACCAACGCCCTCGACGAGGCGATTGGTCTACCCACCGAGCACAGCGCCCGTATTGCCCGCAACACCCAGTTGATCATCCAGGAAGAGACCGGCATCTGCAAGGTCGTGGATCCTTTGGGCGGTTCTTATTATGTTGAATCGTTGACCGCCAGCCTGATCGAGGAAGCCCAGAAGCTGCTCGACGAAATCGAGGCCCTGGGCGGCATGACCCGGGCGATAGAGAGCGGCATGCCCAAAATGCGCATTGAGGAATCGGCCGCCAAAAAACAGGCGGCCATTGATTCGGGGCGCGAGGTTATTGTCGGGGTCAACAGGTATGTAGCGGACCAGCAGGAGGGCATTGAGGTTCTTGACATCGACAACAGTGCTGTCCGGGAAAGCCAGATCGCGCGCCTTAGGAAAATACGTGCCGAGCGGGATGGCGCGGCCTGTCACCAAGCCCTTGCCGCCATCACCCGTGCTTGTCAGGAAGATCAGGAAAACCTGCTCGGTTTATGCGTTGTCGCCGCCCGCCTGCGGGTTTCGGTAGGAGAAATTTCCGCCGCCATGGAACAGGTTTTCGGTCGGCATCGGGCGGAAATCAAACTTGTTTCAGGAGTCTACGGATCGGTGATTGAATCAGATCAGGACTTTGCGGCATTGAAAAAACGTATTGACGCCTTTGCCGCCAAAGAGGGGCGCCGTCCTCGCATCCTTATTGCCAAAATGGGGCAGGACGGACATGATCGGGGCGCCAAGGTGGTTGCGACAGCCTATGCCGATGCCGGCTTCGACGTCGATGTCGGTCCGCTTTTTCAAACCCCGGAAGAGACCGCCAAGATGGCCGTGGAAAACGACGTTCATGTCATAGGTGTCTCCAGTCTCGCGGCGGGGCATAAAACCCTGGTGCCTCAGTTGGTCGTCGAATTGGAAAAACTTGGTGCCGAGGATATCGCCATCGTCTGCGGCGGTGTCATTCCCCGCCAGGATTACGCTGCCCTGTATGCGGCCGGCGCGGCCAGAATTTTCGGTCCCGGTACGCCCATTGTCTTATCCGCTGGCCAAACCCTTGATGCCATTGAAGAAAAGAGTCGCTAGCCCGGTTTTTGTCCTCGGCACGGTTTCGGCCCGTTTTTGTTCAGGTGGGTTTGTCGCGAAGTCGGCCGGGCTGTCCTTGGACCCAACGCAACGCGTGAACCGGTTCCAGGCCGGTTGCTACGCTCGTTGCGGGGAATTCGGGATCGTTCTTTGCCGGGCGGGTGAAAAACAACCCGTGGAGTCCCGGGCCGGACTTTTTCAACAGCCGGTCATTTTGCCTGTTTCGAGGTTTTTTTGTTCCGAATCCATGAACTTGCTGACGGAGTGAAACAGGGGCGGGTCCGTTCGCTGGCCAAAGCCATCACCCTGATCGAAAGCCGGAACCTTGACCATTCCCTGGCGGCCACCGCGCTGTTGGATGAACTGCTTCCGGCGTCGGGCACCTTTATCGAAGCGCTCGGTCTCTATCTGACCAGCATTGGGCGCTGGGTGGCGGTATTGGCGGTCGATCCCAGTTCACAGCTCTCCGGTGGCAGTATCCTGGGGGACAAAACCCGCATGGAGGGGCTGGCTCGAAACCCCAACGCCTTTATTCGCCCGTCCCCCGCTGGCAGCAGCTTGGGCGGAGTGGCCCGCAGAACCCGAGAGACCATGCTGCTCTGTGAGGCGGCGGGTTATGACGTTATCATGGTCGAGACGGTCGGGGTCGGACAGTCCGAGATCGCCGTTGCTTCCATGGTTGATTTTTTTCTGCTATTACAGCTTCCCGGCGCCGGAGATGAATTGCAGGGGATAAAAAAGGGCGTCATGGAAATAGCGGATGCGATTCTCATCAACAAGTCCGAGGGAGAGAATCGATACCGTGCCGAGCTGGCCCGCCAGCAGTATGCCAATGCCCTGCATCTGCTGAAACCCAAAAATCCCGGTTGGCAGGTTCCCACCCTGTTGTGCAGTGCTCTGATGGGGCAGGGGGTCAGGGAAGTCTGGCAAATAATGCTCGACTTTCAAGAGAAAATGCAGGCCAGCGGCGAATTTGAACAAAAACGGCGTTTGCAGGCAACCGATTGGATGTGGACTCTGGTTTTGGAAGATCTGAAAGAGCTGTTTCTGCGGGACCGGCAGGTTGAGTCGTTGCTTGGTCCGCTGCAGGAGGCCGTGGCCTGTGGTCGCACCACGCCGGGGGCGGCGGCGCGTCGGTTGTTGGAGGTTTTCCGACGGGGAAGGTAGTGGGCGCGCTGGCGAAACGCTCTTCCCCGATTTTTTTCGTTTTTCATGGTTTGGTGGGGTTATGACCAGTAGGCTTGATCATATCGGCATTGCCGTGAAGCAGCTGGAAACGGCGATACCTTTTTATCGGGACATTCTCGGCCTGTCCTTCGAGGGGATTGAGGAGGTTGCGGAGCAGAAGGTTCGAGTGGCCTTTCTGGCCCTGGGAGAGAGTCGCCTGGAGTTGCTCGAGCCTACCGCAATCGATGCGCCCCTGGCCAGGTTTCTGGAAAAACATGGCGAAGGGATACATCATATCGCCTATCGGGTGGCTGACATCAGACAGGCGCTGACCCGGCTCAAGGCCTTGGGGGTGCGGTTGATTGATGATTCCCCCCGGCGTGGCGCCCACCACAGCCTTATCGCCTTTCTGCACCCGAAGGCGACCGGAGGGGTTTTGACGGAGCTCTGCCAGTTGGAAGAAGAAAACAAAACGCCGCCTTGTTTTCCTAATTAGCTTTTGTGGCATAGGGCCATGTGGTAAATAACTGTTATTGTTGCGGCCTTGACTTTGTCAGGAACGAACATATAATTTCCCTGGTTTTTGATAAAGCAGGATTAACGTTGTGGAGGTGATATGAAACGGGGCTTTGCCGTAATTTTCAGGCGTGCTGCATTCGGCGGGATGACCGGTTTTTTGACCTGGCGGTTCGTTTTGCTTGGGTTCGTGTTTTTCTTGTCGCAACTGGGCGTATCCGCCGCCGGCTGGGCTCTGGAGGTCGGATCGACTCCCCCGGATTTCCAGTTGCAAACCCTGGACGGAAAATCCTTTCAACTTTCCGAGCATCGGGGCGAACTGCTTATTCTCAAATTGGGAACCACCTGGTGTCCATCTTGCCGGCAACAGGAAATGGATCTCAATGAGGCCGCGGCTTTTTTGAAGGAGAATCAGATTCGTCTGGTGGAGGTCTTTCTTCAGGATACCGAAGCCATGGCGCGTGAGACGTTGGCCGCAAGTCGTCTGGAATCGCCCGTCGATGCCATGCTTGACGACGGGCAGGTGCAAAAAGCCTACAATATCTACCTGATTCCCAGGGTTATTCTGGTCGACCGCGAATTTCGCGTGTTAAGCGACGGTGCGAACCTGACCGCGGAACAGATTAAAAAAGGATTCGGCGGCCAGTGAGGTTTTCGAGAAACCTTTTCCCGGTAGTTTCCGGAACAACCATGGGTTCCATGGCTGCCGGGACCGGATGGGGAGATTTTCCCCGAATTGTCAGGTTGCCTCATCCGGCAAGGCTAACGTCTGAATAATACAAAGCCTCGACCGATTGTCCCGATGATTTTTGCGTGGACAATCGGCAACACTGATGTAGCAAATTTTCTACACTCAAGTTCGCATCCAGGTCGGATTAAATCCTTTTTGTTTTTTAGCAAGACAAGAGAATACGACTACTTATAGTGTCTACGCAAGCCGGCCTTAAAATTCAGCCGGATTGGCATCGTCTTTGCGGATAGTTCCGACGCGACACCGAGCCCATTTTCAGACATCCTAAAAAACCCTGCTCCCATTTCGGGCCGGGTAACTGGGGACGAAAGGAGGTGACGGCTGTGCAGAAACTGGTGGCTTTGCCGGTCATGGCGCTGCTTCTGACCTGTTTCCTGCTGGGTTGTGCGACCAACGGCGGGGTAACCAGATGCAAGTGTCCCGCTTGTGGTTACGAGTTTTATTCCAACGATCAATGACTTTTCTCTCTGGCATTCCGTTGTGGACATGCAGAGGAGCGGGGCTGCTCCCGCAAAGCGCTGTACCATTTTAATGTAGGAGGTAAATGTGAGAAATCTTAAGCTTGTACTGGCAACATTGGTTGCCCTGGGGTTGGCCGTGCCGGCTTTGGCCGCTGACTTTAAATTTAGCGGCGACCTGAACCACCGGTTCAACCTTTACACCAATCAGGGCAATATCTACTCCGGGCCCGAAACAATTTCCAGTGCGAACCCCATTGAAAAGAACGACGTCGAAGAATTTTTTGGCGACATCAAATATCGCCTGGTGGTCGAAGCGGCGACCAATGACGGCAGGGTCAAAGGGGTTTACGCCGTTGAGGTGGGAGGCCTGAGGTTCGGGCGTTCCGGTGGGGGAGGGTATTCCGGCGACGGGACCAACGTTGAAACCCGCTGGGCCTACACCGATATCCAGTTGCCCACCGACAGCAAGACCCGCCTGCTCATCGGTCTGCAACCCTTTACCGTCAACAAGTTCCTCTGGAACGAAACCGCCATGGGGGTTCAGTTCAAGGGCGACGCCGGCCCGGTGGCCTACACCCTGGCCTGGATGCGGGGTAAGGAATATTTCAACACGACCGATGACGATGATCTGTTCGAGGATGCCGACGCCTTTTTGGCTCGCGGTGACCTCAAGCCGGCTGAAAACGTGAAACTCGGCCTCTTCGCTCTCTATGAGCGCGCCAATCCCAGTACCACTACGGCACCTACCTACAACCATGAACTGAAACGGATTGAAAATGTCGACTATGACCTTTACACCTTCGGTGCCGATGGCGGCATGACCGCCGGCAATCTGTTTGTCAACTGGGACCTGATGTATCAGACCGGCGAAGCCGAAGACGGCAATGGCGGCGATTTTGATCTCGAAGGCTATTTTGCCCATGCCGATGTCGGCGTCAAGCTCGGTAAAACCACCGTCACCTATACCGGCTGGTATGCCAGCGGCGACGACGACGCGAACGATAACGACATGGAAAACTTCATTGCCACCGATGTCGACACCTTTGACAGCATCGTGCTGTTTGAAGGCGGCTACAACGACGACAACTACTTCACCGAAGCCCCCTACATTCTGGACAAAGGGATGATCTTCAACAAGATTGCCGTGGACCATCAGGCCACCGAAAAGCTTAAAGTCGGCGCTGCCGTTCTCTATCTGATGACCGCCGAGGATCTGGAACTGGCCGACGGCAGCAAGGAAGACAAGCTCGGTACCGAACTGGATGCCTATGTTTCCTATATGCTTTATCCCAACGTTGAAGTGGCTCTGAACTTCGGTTACCTGTTCGCCGACGACGCCATGGATTACTGGGAAGGGAGCAGTGATCAGGATGGCGATTCCGACACCGACATCTATCGGAGCACCATGCGCGTTCGTTACCAGTTCTAAGATGTGCATCGTTTGACGACTTTTGAACGCATAGGCCGGGCCCTGGGTCCGGCCTATTTTTTCATGGACAAGAGCGTCGCCTTAAGTACAATGGCGGGTAATATCAACTTGCCGGAAACAGCGGCCTATGGGACCTGATGGCTGGAACGAAAAGGTTCCGGAACCTTTTTCCCATCCGGCAAATCTCGCCTGCTCCATATGCAACGGCTTGGAACCGGTTCTGCCGCGCCGGAAGGCCGGAAGTGCTTTGGCCTCTTTGCCAACTGATTGTCTACTTAAACAACCGATAGGAGATGCGACTTTGATTCTGCGACCTGTGGTTTTCCTTGTATTTCTCTGCTGCCTTCTCCTCGGCACCACTGTGGCTCAGGCGTCCGTTGATGCCATCGCCAGAGACTTCAAGCCCCTCCCCGGTGTCGTTATCATGCCGGTGCAAAACGAATTTCTGATCGACCAGGATGCCAGCAACGGCGTGGTGGCCGGTGACCTGTTCAGTGTCATCCAGCCGGGGGCAAACATCATCCATCCGGTAACCAACGAAGTTCTGGGCAGCCTCGATGAGGTCAAGGGGTTGTTGGTGGTGACCCGGGTGCGTTCGGGTTATTCCTATGCCAAACCCGTTGGTTCGGTGCAGGGTATCGAACGCGGCGACCAGATCCGGCGTTACACCGATCTCACCGCGACCCTGTGGGATTACACCGACCGGGGCGAAGCCTTTTTCGCGCAACTCAAGGCCGCTTTGCCGAACCTGGACTGGCAGGACTATGCCGTGGCCCAGGCGGCCCGGCCGTCGAGTCCGGCTCCGCCGGCCGGCGCTGTTCCCGGCCTGGTGTTTATCCTGAAAAACGATGGTCTGGATGTCAGGGGCAGCGGATTTCAAACCGTTCGCGCCTACCCCTCGCCCATTGCCGCCGTCAGGCCGGTGCCTGCCCCGGCGCCGGTGGTTCCGGCGGTTACCGTCCCGGCACCGGCTCCGGTTGCCGCGGCGCGTCCGGCACCGGCTTCAGCCAATGTTGATCTGGAGCGGCGCATGCGCGCTCTTGAGCTGGCCATGCAACAGAACCAAACATCCGCCCCTTCGGCCCCTTCGGCTGCTCCCTATCGGTTGGAAAAACCCCGCCAGGGAAGTCTGGGAGCGCCGGTCTATGAGGTGGCCTACAGCGGTTTCGGCAACGTCGGCGCCCTTCCCGGCTGTACCCTCATGGCGGATTTTATCCAAGAGGGCGGACGGCTGCTCATGGCCGCCACCAACGGCAAGGGCTTCGAGGTATTTGCGGTTGGCGAAACCTTGACCCCCCTGGCTCAGGGTGATACGACTTCGCCCAGCAGAGTGCTGGCTTTGCACTGGTGGCAACCGGAAGCCTCCGGTCCCCTCTATCTGACGGCGACTCTGGCCGTCGATGAGAATACGGCGTTCAGTGCCGTTTCCGGCAAAAAGATAGGCAGCGCGATTTTTGAATTCACCGGCAACGCCCTGGTACCGGTTCGCGAAGGACTCCCCTATCTGCTTGGCACCTTTGACCGCAACGGCGACGGTTCGCGGGAGGTCCTGTTGGGCCAGGAATTCGATCGGGACATTTTCTTCGGAACCCGGATTTACGAACTGCGACTGAAAAATGGTGAAATCGAACGGGATAAACCGAGTTTTGATATTCCCCGCTCCTTTCCGGTACAGGGCAGCCTGTTTGCTGATCTGACCGGTGACGGCAAGGCTGAAACCATCTATGTTAAGAATCGTACGCTGTTTATTTATGACGGTCGGAAGAAACTCTACGAGTCGGCCCAGACCATTGGCGGCAGCCTGTCGGTCATGACCTATGCCATCAACCCGGGAGCCGCCGATCAGCTCACCTCTTCCGCCGCATTTGAGGTTGCGCCGGTTGCCGCCGATCTGGATGGAGACGGTCAACTCGAACTGGTGGCTTTTGCCGCCGACGGCAGCTCTTTCCGGGCTCCGGGCATCGGACCGGGCATCGATCGCAGTTGGTTGCAGGTGCTTAAATTTAGCGATGGTGGCTTTGTCCGGGGTACCATGGGGGGAGAGCTCGAAGCGCCGTTGCAGGGGTTGACGGTATCGGGCAGCCGGGTCCTGCTGGTTGCCTCGGCGCCCTCCGATTTGTTTGAAGAGACCAGGGGCAGTCAACTGCTGGCCTTACCCCTGGCCATGGGCGGTCAATAAC
>JARRKW010000058.1:4352-11520 GCA_037387645.1 Desulfuromonadaceae bacterium | reverse complement strand
TTTTGGCTTTATCCGCCTTCGACATGAGAGAAGGGCGTTTTTGTAATGTATATGGAAAAAAAGGTTTACAGAAAACGAGGAGTTGTGTATTCTGCCCATTCTGCGGAGAGGTGACCGAGAGGCCGAAGGTGCACGACTGGAAATCGTGTGTACCGCAAGGTACCGGGGGTTCGAATCCCCCCCTCTCCGCCAGTTATAACGCTGGAAAAGGTGTCAAGCGCCCTATCTGAACCGGGAGAGCAGCGCGCGACCTGGTCCCATTGCCAAGCCGCTGTTCAGCTCAGGTGCTCCAACTCATTGGCCCGATATCTGAAAATTGCCGACAGAAGTGACAGCCGGGTCCCGCGCAACGGACGGCTACGAACCCCGTCAGGCCCGGAAGGGAGCAGCGGTAGTGGTCTTCGCCGTGTGCCGCGGGGGTGCCTGGCTGTCACTTGTGCCGGCAATCTCATTTTTGCCGACACCATGACCCATTCATTTTCTCTGGTCGGAGAGACTTGAGACACATGTCCTACTTGGTACTGGCTCGCAAGTGGCGCCCGCAGAGTTTTGAGGATCTGATCGGTCAGGAGCATGTCAGTCAGACCCTGGCCAACGCCATCCGGACCGGACGGATCCATCACGCTTTTTTATTCACCGGCGCCAGGGGCGTGGGGAAGACATCTGCGGCCAGAATTTTTGCCAAGGCGCTCAATTGCGAAACCGGCATTACCTCCGAACCCTGCAATCAATGTTCTTCCTGTTTGGAAATCACCCAGGGCCAGGGGGTGGATGTCTTCGAGATCGATGGCGCTTCCAATACCGGGGTCGATGACATTCGCGATTTGCGCGAGAACATCCGCTACCTGCCCGCCCGCTCCCGCTATAAAATTTTCATCATTGACGAAGTCCACATGCTTTCCATCAATGCCTTCAACGCGCTGTTGAAGACTCTGGAAGAGCCCCCTGCGCACGCTAAATTCATCTTTGCCACCACCGAGCCCCATAAGATTCCGGTCACCATTTTATCCCGTTGTCAGCGTTTTGATTTTCGGAAGATCGTCCAAAGCCGAATTGTCGAGCGCCTGGATTTTATCGCCCGTGCTGAAAACCTGGAGATCTCTGAGCGAGCCCTGGCTCTGGTGGCCCGACGCGGAGAAGGCAGTATGCGCGATGCCCTTTCCACCCTGGATCAGGTTATTGCCTTTTGTGGGGAGACTATCAAGGACGAGGACGTTCAGGGACTGCTTGGCATGGTTGATCGACGTTTGCTCATGGACGTCGTCGAAGCGTTGCACGAAAGAAACGTGCGGCGTGCCCTGGAGGCGGTGCGACGGGTTGATGAGCTGGGCTATTCCTTCCGACAGTTTTGCCAGGAGCTGGTTGAGTTTTATCGGTCCCTTATTCTTTGCAAGGTCTTGACGGAGCCTGAGGATCTGCTTCAATTCGAGGGCAGTGAACTGCCGGAACTTCAACGCATTGCCGGCCCGGGTGAGCTCGCTGACTTGCAGCGCAATCAAACCGTTTTGATGAAAACCGAGGCGGACCTGGCGGCAACGACCTTTCCTCGCTTAACCCTGGAAATGGTTTTGGTACGATTGGCTGAATTGCCGCCGATGTGTGAGGTGAGCAGCCTGGTGCGTAAAATCGAAGGGCTGGAGCGTCGTCTGGAGGCCACAACCCTGGTATCGGCGAGTCCTGCGGAAACGGTTGCAAAGGAGGAGCAGCGTCCCCCAAAAAAGTCTGAAGCCCCGGCGTCCTCTGGCACAACGGGTGGAGGGTGGCTGGGGCTGGTCAATCTGGTTCGCAGTCAGCGCCCCATGCTTTCGTCAATTTTAGAACACGGCAGTTTGCTCAAGCAGGCGTTGCCACATTTGGAGCTGGGTTTTCCGGCCGGCTCGTTTCACCTGGATCAGGTTCGAGACGCGGAAACCCTTGAGTTGTTGACCGGCATGGCCAGCGACTATTTTGGACAGCCGGTTACCATTCGCATCGTGGCACTTGATGCCAAGGCGGGTCAGGTCCCGCCGTCATTGTTGGAAGAGCAGGAAACACAGGAGTCGGATCGAAAAAAACGGTTGCGTGAGGATGCCTTGGCCCATCCGCTGGTGCAGCAGGCCATTGCATGTTTGAGGGCGAAATACGCGAGGTGCGTCCCATCGACAAAGGTTACGTTTAACGCACTTCCGTTTGGAAACGGCGCAATAAAATAACGACCGCCGTGGCGGTATGGATGGAGGAATACATGGCAAAAGGTTTGGGAAACATCATGAAGCAGGCGCAGCAGATGCAGCAGAAAATGACCCGCCTGCAGGAAGAATTAGCCAATAAGACGATCGAAGCCTCGGCCGGTGGCGGCATGGTGGCGGCGGAAGTCAATGGTCGGCAGCAGCTGGTTGCCCTGAAAATAGAAAAAAGTGTCGTCGATCCGGAGGATGTGGAAATGTTGCAGGATCTGGTGATGGCGGCCATCAATGAAGCGTTGAAAAAAAGCCAGGATATGGTCCAGGAAGAAATGGGAAAAATCACCGGCGGGATGAATATTCCGGGACTGTTTTAGGGCTGTTGTTGCGACGTTTTTGCGCTAACCGTTGCTTGCGCCGGTTGGCGCGGGGACGATTTTATGGCGTGTGCGCCCTGTTCGGTGCGGCAGGTTGCCGGGATCAATTCCGGAATGGGTTTGATCTGAAACGTGGGTGTGAAATCGCAAAGCTCATGAATTAATGCGATATAGGTTGCGGATTTCTGCGGAGCGCCGGAAACCGCCGCCAGGAAAATTCTGTTGCGGGATCAGGGGTTAAAAAGACTTGATCAAGATTTAGGCCCATGATATTTCTCTGCAATGGCCGGGCGGCGTGGTTTTTCTATGGCCAAAGCCGAAGCGGGATAATTTTGACGTTCAGAAAACAATAAAACGTCATTTTAAATATTTGGATTTTATCAGAAAGACATGCTAGACTCCATTCCGTCTTTAGCACGGTTAGTGGCCGAGTTGGCCAAATTTCCCGGTATCGGCCGTAAGACTGCGGCACGGCTGGCTTTCTTTGTTTTGCGGCAATCGACGGACGAAGCCCAGGCCTTAGCCGACGCCATCCTCGAACTCAAGCGCCGGGTGCGGTTTTGCAGCAGCTGTTTTCATATTACCGAGCAGGATCCCTGTTCTCTCTGTGCGGATCCGGGTCGGGATGATCGCATCCTTTGCGTGGTGGAACAACCGCAGGATCTCATTGCCATCGAGCGGAGCCACTCGTTCAAAGGGCGCTACCATGTGCTCCACGGGGCGCTTTCACCCCTTGACGGGGTGGGACCGGAGGATTTGAAAATTACCGAGCTGCTGCGCCGGCTTAAGGGGGGTGTGGTGGAAGAGGTTCTGGTCGCCACCAATTTTTCCGTGGAAGGCGAAGCCACGGCCCTCTACCTCGCCCGATTGATTCGCCCTCTGGGAGGGATTCGGGTGACGCGTTTGGCTTACGGCATACCGATGGGAAGTGACCTGGAGTATATCGACCAGGCCACCGTGAATCGGGCCGTGGAGGGGCGCCGGGAACTCTAAGGAAATTTTAGCGGACGCCCAGTTGTCGACCGACGGGGTTCCGCCGAACCTATGGATTAATAAATTCATGACGCCGTCACAGCGGCGGTATCGAAGCTTTTCTGAACATTGGTGGCTGGACTCAGGTTCTGCTGCCCACAGCGTCTTTATTGATTGGAAGTCAGAAAGAACAAAAGGAGGAAGTTCATGTCCAGAAAAATGGTAAACATCGACGGCAATACCGCTGCGGCGCATGTTGCCCATGCCACCAACGAAGTCATTGCCATCTACCCGATCACCCCGTCTTCGGTGATGGGGGAAATCTCCGACGCCAAAAGCGCGGTCGGGGAAAAGAACATCTGGGGCACGGTGCCCAAGGTGGTGGAATTGCAATCGGAAGGCGGCGCCTCCGGGGCCGTTCACGGTTCGCTGCAGGCCGGCGCCCTGACCACGACTTTTACCGCTTCCCAGGGCCTGCTGCTGATGATCCCCAACATGTTCAAGATTGCCGGGGAACTGACCAGCACCGTGTTTCACGTTTCGGCCCGGGCCATTGCCGCCCAGGCCCTGTCCATCTTCGGCGACCATTCGGACGTCATGGCCTGCCGTTCCACCGGCTGGTCCTTCCTCTGTTCCAACAGTCCTCAGGAAGTCATGGACTTCGCCCTCATCGCCCAGGCGGCGACCCTGGAGGCGCGCATTCCCTTCCTGCATTTCTTTGACGGCTTCCGGACCTCCCACGAGATCCAGAAGGTTGAAGCCCTGTCCCAGGACGACATGCGCGCCATGATCAATGATGATCTGGTTCGCGCCCATCGGGCTCGCGGCCTTTCGCCCGATCATCCGGTCATGCGCGGTACCGCCCAGAACCCCGATGTTTATTTCCAGGGGCGCGAGACGGTCAATGCCTATTATGAGAAGGTCCCGGGCATTGTGCAGGCCCAGATGGACAAGTTCGCCAAGCTGACCGGCCGCCAGTACAACCTGTTCGATTACGTCGGTGCGCCCGACGCCGAAAAGGTCATTGTCATGATGGGTTCCGGTTGCGAAACGGCCCACGAACTGGTTGAGCATCTCAACAGCCAGGGCGAAAAGGTCGGCCTGATCAAGGTCCGCCTGTTCCTGCCCTACCTGGCCGAAGCCTTTGTCAAGGCGCTGCCGGCTACGGTCAAGAAGATTGCCGTCCTCGACCGGACCAAGGAACCCGGTTCCATGGGCGAGCCGCTCTACCACAATGTGCGTACCGCCATTGGCGAAGCCATGGCCGATGGGTTGGCCAGCTTCCAGGGCTATCCGACCATCGTTGGCGGCCGCTACGGCCTCGGGTCCTTCGAATTCTCTCCCGCCATGGTCAAGGCCGTGTTCGACAATCTCGACGCCGCCAAGCCGATGAATCATTTCGTGGTCGGTATCAAGGACGACGTCACCGGCAAGAGCCTCGATTTCGATCCCAACTTCAAGGTGCCCCAGAACGTTTATGCGGCCATGTTCTACGGTCTTGGCAGCGATGGCACCGTTGGCGCCAACAAGAACTCCATCAAGATCATCGGCGACAATACCGACAACAACGCCCAGGCCTACTTTGTCTACGATTCCAAGAAGGCCGGCAGCATGACCACCAGCCATCTGCGTTTCGGCAAGGAGGACATCCGCAGTACCTATCTCATCGACAGCGCCGATTTCGTCGCCTGTCATAACTTCTCCTTCCTGGAGAAATACGACATGCTGTCCCGGGCCAAGGAAGGCGCCACCTTCCTGCTCAATGCCCCCTTCGGCAAAGATGAAATCTGGGCCCACCTGCCGATTGAAGTGCAGAAGCACCTGATCGAGAAGAAGATGAAGTTCTTCGTTATCGACGGGGTTCGCTACGGCAACGAAATCGGCCTCGGTCCCCGTATTAACGTCATCATGCAGACCGCCTTCTTCAAAATTTCCAACATCATCGATTTCGATCTGGCGCTGAAGGAAATCAAGGACGCCATCGTCAAGAGTTACGGTAAGGCCGGCGAGAAGGTCGTCAACATGAACTTCCAGGCCGTGGATGCCGGGGCCAACAACATTGAAGAAGTGACCGTGCCCGCCAGTGCCGACAGTAAGCTGCGCATCAAGTCGGCCATCAGCGGTGACGCTCCCGCTTTCGTCAAGCAGACCACCGGCCCCATCATCGACGGCAAAGGGGATCAGCTGCCGATTTCGGCTATGCCGGCCGACGGGACCTTCCCCACCGGCACCGCCTGTTTCGAAAAACGGAATATCGCGGTGGATATTCCGGTTTGGGACGAAGAGCTCTGTATCCAGTGCGGTATCTGTTCCTTCGTCTGTCCCCATGCCGCCATTCGCATGAAGATCTATGAGTCGGGACTGCTCCAGGGCGCTCCGGCTACCTTCAAATCCTGTGAGGCCAAAGGCAAGGACGCTGCCGGCAAGAAATTCACCCTGCAGGTCGCTCCCGAGGATTGCACCGGTTGTGGCGCCTGCGTGCATAATTGCCCGGCCAAGAGCAAAACCGACGCCAACCATAAGGCCATCAACATGACCTTCCAGGCGCCGCTGCGGGAAGCTGAGGCCCAGAATTGGGACTTCTTCCTGGCTCTGCCTGACACCGATCTGTCCCTGATCAATCCGGCTACCCTCAAGGGCAGTCAGCTGTTGCCGCCCATGTTTGAGTTCTCCGGCGCCTGCGCTGGCTGCGGCGAGACCCCCTTCGTCAAGCTCTGTTCCCAACTGTTCGGGGATCGTATGCTGGTTGCCAATGCCACCGGTTGTTCCTCCATCTATGGCGGCAACCTGCCGACTACGCCCTGGGCGCCGCGCAAGGATGGTCTGGGACCGGCCTGGAGCAATTCCCTGTTTGAGGACAATGCCGGAAAATCTCGGCTTGATGGCTGAAATCAAGGCTGCCGATCAGAGCACCCAGGAAGCAATCGAGGCCCAGCGTGCCCGCGTGGCCAAGCTCAAGGCGGCTCTGGCGCAATGTCCCGACCCCGATTCCAAGCAACTGCTGTCCCTGGCCGATTACCTGGTGAAGAAGTCGGTCTGGATCCATGGCGGCGACGGTTGGGCCTATGACATCGGTTACGGCGGACTGGATCATGTGCTGGCTTCCGGTGAGAACGTCAACGTGCTGGTGCTCGATACCGAGGTCTACTCCAATACCGGTGGTCAGGCCTCCAAGTCCACTCCTTTGGCAGCTGTAGCCCAGTTTGCCGCCGGTGGCAAGCGCATGCCGAAGAAGGACCTGGGCATGATCGCCATGACTTACGGCAACATCTATGTGGCCAAGGTTTCTATGGCCAACCCGGCCCAGGTGGTTAAGGCGATGCTCGAAGCCGATGCCTACGATGGGCCATCACTGATTCTTGCCTACAGTCACTGTATTGCTCATGGCATCGATATGACCACGGCGGTGGATGAATGTAAGAAAGCCGTGGCCTGTGGTCACTGGCCGCTGTTCCGCTACGATCCGCGACTGGCCGACCAGGGCAAGAACCCGTTGCAGCTTGACTCCAAGGAGCCGTCCATCAGCTTTGAGGACTACGCCTATGGCGAGAACCGCTTCCGGGTTCTGAAAAAAGCCCAACCCGAAGTGGCGGCGCGTCTCATGGCCCAGGCGACCAAGGAAACCGCGACCCGTTACGACCTGTATAAAAAACTGGC
>JARRKW010000058.1:0-4307 GCA_037387645.1 Desulfuromonadaceae bacterium | reverse complement strand
ACGTGACGGAAACAAATTGTTCGTCAGGGCAGATGGGCGGTTTATGGCTCCCATCCGGGGGGCTTATAGAAAGGCATTTCATTTTATTTGGCCGCCTCCGAACAGGATCCCTGTGAAGGAATCGGCAAACAATGCCTGTAGCCAAAATCCCCGTAGAAAAACCACCCACATGCCGGTGTGTTGTAGTTTTCCCCGATATTTTCATGAGCATATGTGGTTTTTTGCAGCAAAAACCGCCTTGGTCTTATGGTCGAGGGCAATTGAGAGATGAAAATGGGTTCTTTGGCGGGTTGAATAGAATCATTTGTTCCCTGTGGGAAGTTGTCGCCGGAGGAAATGTGTCTGTCGGTGACCCCGGTACGCATTCCGCAAAAATGATTTTAGCGGCGGGGGGAAATCGCCGAACATGGCTGTTTTTTGAGGTTTGATCCGATCTGTTCAAACGCCGTTAGATGACAGTTGTTGATGCGGATGTCGCCAAACTCTCGCTTGTCACGGGCTGGCTCCCGTTCTTTTTTCGGAAAGTCAATCGGAGTTGTTGTCCCAGGGGAGGCAAAGAAATTGAAAAACAATGTTTTGAATAGCGTAAACAACGGTTTGGCCCGTTCTATGCAGTAAGAATTAAGTCTGTTTAGATAAGGCGTGATTATTGATTTTTTCGCTGTTGTAATTTTCAAAACCGAGTTGGTTCGATTGCGGTCGACCTCCGGTTTCGGAGCGATGCTGATGACGGCAGCCGCCATCGGCGCATGCTGTCTTAAATTTTTCGGTTGATGAGCTCGGGTCTTATTTTCGCCTGGCACCAGAAAGTCGCAGCAGGACATTTCATCCCACGTTGTTTCTTTCGTATTATGGCTTGACCAGCCACTTGGTCGGGCCATGTGCGCTCCAGCCGGATCCCGGTCAGAACATCAATCGTTTTTGCCGCCGCAACATGGCGGTAGAAAAAACGCGATAACGCAATAGCTCATGAATTGATTATAGCAAAAAGGTTTTTTATTTTTTTGTGGCGGAGCCGGAAAGAAATATCTTGCCGGAATTGAAATCTTTGTTCGGTATTTCGATTGACAACTATAAAACGGTATTTTATATTTTTTTCGAGCATGTATTCCAAAGGGAATACGCTCCGCTCTTCAAAATCATGCAGGGATGCCGGTAACCAGGTTGAGGTTTTCCCCTCAACAAGGCGCATTTCGGCCAGCCGGACGAAACATAGGTAGGCGGTGCTTGCTCTGAACAATATCTGAAGAGGTGAAGTACGATGGCAAAAAAAGAAAAATCCGAATATATCATCCAAGCTGTGTCGCACGCTCTGGATCTTCTTGAGCAGTTTCACGGCGAGGTGGATGAGTTGGGCGTAACCGAATTGAGCAAGCGCCTTAAGCTACATAAAAACAATGTGTTCAGGCTCTTGGCCACGCTTGAGTCGCGTGGCTACATCGAACAGAACCGCACCACGGAAAACTACCGGCTCGGACTGAAATCCCTTGAACTGGGTCAGACATTCATTAAGCAGATGGGGCTGCTCCGGCAAGCCCGGCCGATTTTGGAAAAGGTCGTTGAGGAATGCAACGAGACCGCCTATGTGGCGATTTTCAAAGAGGGGCATGTCGTTTATCTGGATGTGGTTGAGACCGATTTGACCGTTCGCGTAGTGCTCCGGGTCGGTTCCCGTCTGCCGGTTCATTGTACCGCTTCCGGCAAGGTTCATCTGGCCTTTATGAGCGAAGAGGAAGTTCTCGGTATTCTGCCCCAGCGGGAGCTGCCCAAATTTACCTCATCAACCATTGGCGACCGGGATGTTCTGCTGAAGGAGTTGGAGGTTATCGCCCAGCAGGGATTCGCCATCGACAACGAGGAGATGGACGAAAGCGTTCGTTGCGTTGCCGCTCCCATTCGCGATTATACCCGCAGAATCGTCGGTGCAATTAGTATCTCCGGCCCGTCCATGCGTTTCGGCGATGAACGGGTCGAAAAAGAGCTGGCGCCCTTGATTATTCGCGCTGGTGATGAACTTTCCACGCGTTTGGGTTATCATAAATAACATCACCTTTATATAAGGCGCGCCCCGTTGCCGGGCGCGCTCTCCCGTCCTATCGCCCCCTTCCCTGTCACCATCAAATCGATTGGCCCGAACCCATACACCATAAAATTTTCCTTCAGGAGATTTCGGAATGATTGCCTTCCGACCCAAAAAAAGGTGGTTTCGCCGATCTGTTGATGTTCCGGTTGCGAAACCGTATGAGGGGGCGGCACTGAACAAATATCCTGACAATCTACCGTTTCTGCTGGAGCCTAAGACTCCTCCTCAGGCGGCGGTTTTATTGGTTCATGGTTTTACGGCGACGCCCTGGGAGATGCGCCCCATAGCCGAAGTCCTGCATGCGGCCGGCTATGCCACCATGGGGATCTGCCTGCCGGGACACGGTACCCTGCCGGAGCATCTTAGCACGCGCCGTTATGAAGAATGGTTGCACGAGGTGGATCGAGGCTATCAACAGCTGAGCCGGAATTATCCACAGGTTTATGGCGTCGGTATGAGTACCGGGGCGATGTTGCTTCTGGCCCTCGCCCGAAATCGGCCGATCCAGGGTTTGGTTCTATTTTCCCCTTTTTTGCGGTTGCGACATGTGCTTGCTCCCCTGGTGGGTTTTTTGCGCCATATAAAGCCGTATCAGAAGCGTAAACTGCCCGACCATTTAGCCAACCGTTATTACCATCGGCGTCCTTTAAACGGCGTTTATCAGATTCAACGCTTGATTCGTGATCTGGAAAAAGATCTCAAAAGCATTTCTACACCGACCTTGATTTTCACGGGACAGGGGGACAGGACGATCGCGCTGGGAAGCGCCAAAAGGCTTTTCCGGGAACTCGGCAGCACCCATAAGCGTCATCATCAGTTTGGTCCCGAGGTCTCCCATGTCATAGCCATTCGCGAGAGCCCCCGTTGGGAAGAGACTGTTGAGCAAACCCTGCATTTTCTCAGGATGCTGGGGGAGATGGCAGGTTCTTCGACTGGAGCCGGTCGTACAGGGCTTTGACCTGTTGTTGCAGCTGTTCCAATGAACCGGAATTGTCCATCACGTAATCAGCCCGTTTAATCTTTTCGGATTGCGGCATCTGGGCAGCAATCCGGGAGTGTGCGGCCGTGGCTGAAATCTGATCGCGCTCCATCAATCGTTGTAGCTGCTGCTGTTTGTCGCTGGTCACAACCAGCACCGCATCGACCCGGCCTTCAGCTTGAGCTTCAAAGAGCAGGGGGGCTTCGTAAACGATCAGTTTGGGGCAATGGGCCAGCTCCTGCAGGCGTCGTTCGGCCAACTCGGCGATAGCGGGATGCATGATTTGGTTGAGATCGGCGCGGGCCCGGGCATCTGAAAAGACCAGGGAGGCGAGGGCTTTGCGATTCAGGCTTCCGTCCGCCAAGAGGATTTTCGAACCAAAACGTTTGATCAATCGTGACAGGGTCGGAGTTCCCGGAACAACAACTTCGCGCGCCAGATCATCGGCGCTGATCAATTTTGCCCCCAACGTTTGAAACATTTTTGCAACACTGCTTTTGCCGGTGGCGATGCCGCCGGTGATTCCTAAAATCATACAACGCCTCTGTCTTATGGGTGTTTGTTCAAGCGTCAGCAGTCTATCTTATCAGGATGGAATGGTTTTTCCACGATAATTTGTCCAGCCTGTAAATCCGCAAGCAGAGCCGGGATTGGCCTTCGGCGGGCGCACGTGACTGTCGACTCGTTTCATTGTTGTCAAATTATTTACAATTTGATCGGGCTGTCCTATATTTAGAAAGAATCTTTTGTCGCAACCAATTTCAGGAGAGCATGCCGGGTGGACAGTTCAACTCTTGCGCCAGAACAACTTGAAACAGTCTTGCGGGGCCTGGATGTTCTGATAAAGGTGACCCGATTTTATCCACCGGAACATCCGGCGCTTAAAATCGCCCTGGAAAAAAACTTTAACCAGTGTCGATCATTGTTGGCTGACGGGCAGCCTTTAACGTTGACGATTCACAAGGCAGGGTTTGCCATTGATACAACCACGCTGACGTTTCGCAATGCCGAACTGAAAAAATTTGCCACCCAACTGTTCGCTCGCCAGATACGAACCTTATTGTTCCTGCCCGACCTGAATGCCCTGGATTTGCAGAATTTCGTTCGCTGTCTTTCACTGGAACCACAGGAACTTCTGCAGCGAGGCGGTGCTCAGACCCTGTTGCAGGAGGCCGCGGTCGCAACCCTTTGGGTCAATGAAATCAATCTGACCAAGATTTACGAACAAAAAAAGGTTCTTGAACA
>JARRKW010000057.1:6559-20635 GCA_037387645.1 Desulfuromonadaceae bacterium | reverse complement strand
CGTCCATGGCCTCGAGAAATTTCAACTTCTGGTCGGGACTGAGATGGGTAACCGATTGAATGCCTGAGCCGGCCGGCAGGATTTGCACTCCTTCCGGACCTTCAACCACGATCTCTTCCAGATCTTTTTCGCCGGCAAAGAAGTGGTTGAGATTGTATTGCGGGGTCAGGCCGAAGACGACGTCGACATTGGCCAGGCCCAGGTCGGCATCGATAATCAGGACTTTCTTGCCCATACGCGCCAGGATGATGGCGACGTTGGCCGCTACGGCGGTTTTGCCCACTCCGCCCTTGCCGCTGGTGACCGAAAGAACCTGAGGGAATTTCCTTCCCTGAACATCGGCCAGTACCGGTCGGGTAAAGGTGCCTCTCAGTGAACGCAGGGTATCCGCCTGATCGACAGGCTCTTTGACCATATCCGAGTCTCTCATGCTTTGAGTCTTCCCATGACCAGCCCTGCCACTCGTCGCGGATCGGCCAGTACCAGGTCTTCGGGAACCCGTTGGCCGTTGGTCAGATACGAGATGGGGCAGTCGTGTTTCAGATGAATATTCAGAATCGAACCCAGGCCTTCACATTCGTCGATTTTGCTGAAAATCAGGCTGCTGATCGGCAGTTGACCAAACCGTTTGATGGCGCCGAACATTTCCTGTTCGCGAGTCGTTGCGGAAAGAACCAGGTGATTTTCAATGTTGCGGTCGGCACCGATGAATTTTTCCAGTTCCGCAATCCCGGCGTTGTCCCGGGGACTGCGTCCGGCGGTGTCGATCAGGATGAGGTCCTTGTCCTGATGTCGCTCCAGGACCTGTTGCAACTGTTCCGGCGAGAGCACCACGTCCACCGGAATTTGCATGATTTCGCCATAGACCTTGAGTTGTTCGGCGGCGGCAATCCGGTAGATATCGATAGTCACCAGTGCCACTTTGCTTTTCTGGTTGAGCAGGGCGTCCGCGGCCAGTTTGGCCACCGTGGTGGTTTTGCCGACCCCGGTCGGCCCGATCAGGGCCATGGTCCGGGGGGCGTTGGCCGTTGTCTTCGGTGGTGCGCCGACGCGGATGAAATCCACCATGGCGGCAGCCAGAAAACCTTCCAGGGATACGGATTTGGTTTTTGGCGGATAGTTTTTCAGCGCCCGTCGAACGATCATCTCCGCCGGGCCCTCCTGGACACCGCGATCCAGCAGCGCATTCATCATCCGGGTAAGGGTGGCCTGCCCGGCTCGGGGACTCTCCGGTTTGGTTTCTTCGATTCGGTTCTGTACCACCCCCTTGACCAGATCTTTCAGTTCATTGATCTCGCTACGAAGGGAATCGCGCGGGAGGGATGGTTGCGGTGCGGGCATAAAGAGAGGCTGCGGCAGCCTGGGAAACTCCCGTCGTAAGCGTGCTTGCGGCCGGTCCGGGCGAATCGATGGCAGCGGTTACCTCGAGCATCGGCTTGCCGAGAAAACCGGTTTTGCCTTTGCGCACCGAGCGGGTCGAAAGGATCAGGGCGTCGGACCCCAGGGTCTCCTTGACCATCTTCAGGGCCGTCGCCATATCGGGAGCTTCAAAGACTTTAACTTGCATTCAGACGCACCGTTCCAACGGATTTGACTTTCAGGGTGGAGGCAATCTCATTGTGAGAAAGAACCACCAGATTCGGCAGGTAACGTTCGGTCAACCTTTTGACATGAGGACGAATTGTTGGCGCACATAACAGCACCGGTTGGGCCGCTCCGGCGGTTGCTTTAATCTGGGTGGACAGCCCTTCCAGTAAAGAGCGGGCGGTTGCCGGATCCAGGGCCAGGTAGTTTCCCTGGGGCGATTGCTGCAGGGCGTTTTGCATCCTTGATTCAACCTCATGATCGAAGATCAGCACCGGCAGAGTATCGCCGTCGGGAGCATGCCGACTGCTGATGGCCCGGCCCATGGACTGGCGGACATATTCGGTGAGCAGGTCGGCATCATGCGTCGTCGGGGCGTAGTCGGCCAGGGTTTCCAGGATGCTTCGCATGTCTCGAATCGATACCTGTTCGCGCAGCAGATTTTGTAGCACTCTCATAACCACTCCCAGGCTCAGAAGTCCGGGTACCAGCTCTTCCACCAGTTTCGGATAGGTCTTACTCAGGTTATCGAGCAAGTTCTGTGCCTCTTGTCGGCCAAGAAGTTCGTGAGCGTGTTGTTTGATGATTTCTCCCAGGTGGGTGGCCATGACCGTGGTACAGTCAACCACGGCGTAACCCAGCATCTGAGCCCGGTCCTGCTTGTCTTCCGAGATCCAGGTGGCGGGCAGACCGAAGGCCGGTTCGGTGGTCGGCACCCCGCGCAGGGTATCGGTTGCCGTCCCCGGATTCATGGCCAGGAAATGTCCGGGAAGCATTTCCGCGCCGCCAACCCTGACCCCCTTGAGCAGAACGGAATATTCGTTCGGTTTGAGCTGCAAGTTGTCCTTGATATGGATGGGGGGGACGATGAAGCCCATGTCGAGGGTGAACTGCCGACGGATGGCCTGAATGCGGGTCAGCAGCTCCCCTTTTTGCGAAGCGTCGACGAAGGGGATCAGGCCGTAGCCGACTTCGAGTTCCAGGAGGTCGATATTGAGCATGTCCTCGTAACGTTCTTCCGCCGGAGTGGCCTCTTCCGGGAGTGTTTCCGGGGCGGTTTCCGGCGCTTCTTCCTGTTTCTGCACCAGCCAGGCGATACCGGCCATGAGCAGCGAGAGAACCAGGAAGGAAAAGGTCGGTAGGCCGGGAATCAGGGCGAAGATGAGCAGCACGCCGGAGACCACCCAGAGGGCACGAGGGTGAATGGAGAACTGGGTCTTCAGGTCGGAGCCGAAATCGCCGCTGCCGGCACTACGGGTGACCAGCAGGCCGGCGCCAGTGGAAATGATCAGAGCGGGGATCTGTCCCACCAGACCGTCACCGACGGTGAGAATGGTATAGTTTTGGGCCGCCTGGATCATGGGCATGCCCTGTTGCACGACGCCGATGACGAAACCGGCGCCGATGTTGACCAGGGTAATGATGATACCGGCAATGGCGTCACCGCGGACAAATTTACTGGCACCATCCATGGCGCCGTAGAAATCGGATTCCATGGCGATCTCTTTACGGCGGGTGCGGGCTTCATCGTCACTGACCAGACCGGCGTTCAGGTCGGCGTCAATGGCCATCTGCTTGCCCGGCATGGCATCGAGAGTAAAACGGGCGGCGACTTCGGCGACGCGACCGGCGCCTTTGGTGATGACCATGAAGTTGATGACCACCAGAATGACAAAAACGACGATACCGACCACGTAATTGCCACCGACCACGAACTGGCCGAAGGATTGAATCACCGCTCCGGCGGCCCCCGGCCCTTCGTTGCCGTGCAGCAGGATCAGTCGGGTCGAAGCAACGTTGAGGGACAGGCGGAACAGGGTCGTCGCCAGCAACAGCGACGGAAAAACGGAAAAATCCAGGGCCCGGGCCGTGTAGAGGGAGATGATCAGGATCAGCAGGGAGACGGTGATATTGGTCGCCAGAAATATATCGAGCAGTGCGGTGGGAATGGGGATGATCATGACGATCAGAATGGCCACCAGGGCCAGTGCCACGATGATGTCGCTGCGCAGTAGCAGGTTGGCCCACTTGTTTTCACTAAACCAGGTCATCGTTTGTTTTTCCCTTTGAGGCTATAGACATAAGCCAGCACTTCGGCCACCGCTTTGTAAAGTTCTTCCGGAATCGCCTCGCCGACGTCCACCTGGTAGAGCGCTCGGGCTACGGGGACATTCTCCACCAGGGGCACCTCATGCTCCCGGGCGATCTCGCGGATTCTCATGGCCAGATGATCGGCGCCTTTGGCGACGACCTGGGGTGCATCCATTTCTTCCCGGCGATAGGCGATGGCCACGGACAGGTGAGTCGGGTTGGTGATGACCACATCGGCCTTGGGAACTTCGGCCATCATGCGTTTGCGGGCCATTTCCATCTGTACCTGACGGATGCGGCTTTTCAGCATGGGATCCCCTTCGCTTTCCTTGAATTCCTCTTTCTGCTCCTGCTTGGACATTTTCATCTTTTCTTCCAGTTCCCAGCGCACGAACAGATAATCGATGAGTGCCAGCACGATGAGGATGCCGCAAGATTTCAGGAGCACGGAAAAGGCCACCCGGCTTATAAAAGCGATGGTGCTTACCGGCGGCATGTCCACCAGATAAAGGCCCTGTTCGAATTGATCGCTTACGGTCTTGTAGGCTACAAACCCGATCAGGAGCACTTTGGCCAGGGATTTGACCACTTCGAGCATGGAACGCTTGGAAATGAATCTGGCGGCGCCCTTGATGGGGTCGAGCCGGGTCAGATCGGGTTCCAGGGGTTTGGTGGTGAAGAGCCAGCCGATTTGGGCAAAACTTGAAAAAAAGCCCACCAGCAACACCAGCAGCAGTAACGGTGCCAGCAGTTGGGCCAGTTGAACGAGGATGAATTGAAACAGGACCAATATCGAATTGGGTGTCACGACAAAGGTGCCGACCTGATGGAGCAACCCTTTGAGCAGGATTTGCAGGTTGTTCCAGAAAACCGGCCCGTACAGGGTCCAAAGGAGCAGAAAAGCGGACATTAATGCGGCGGTGTGAACTTCGCGGCTTTGGGCGACCTGCCCCTTTTTGCGAAAATCCTCGCGCCGTTTCTCTGTTGCTTGTTCTGTTTTTTCCTGTTGTTGTTCTTCAGCCATGTCCTTCTCCGACGGGTAAGGCTGTCAAGAAAACCACATCTTTAGGTTGATTCAGCAAAAGCCGGTCCAATTTCGCAGAATGCGAGATTTTTGCCGTATTTTTCACCGGGGTTTCGAGGATTAACCGGTCGTGGTTTTGACTCGTGGAAAACGCCCTGAATTTATTGAAAAACCAGGAAAGGGGACGGTTACAATACTTGCAGCAGATGCAGGATGCGCTCTTCCAGGGCATGGAATTCCCGACCGAGCAGGGTGACCATCAGGCTCAGTGTCAATCCTATGACCAAAAAACCGACGGCAATGTTGAGGGGAAAAGAGAGCATGAATACGTTGAGCTGGGGAAAAACCCGGGAAAGGATGCCCAGAACCAGGCCGGAGAGCAGCAGGACCGCCAGGATCGGGGCGCTGAACTGGACACCGAGGGAAAACATGTTGCTCGCTAGGGTCAGAAGAAAGGGGATCCCTTCGCCACCCAAATCGATACCGCCGGGGGGGAGGAGTTCATAGGAGTGCAGGATGGCGCGAATGAAAAGATGGTGGACATCGAGGGAAAGAAAAATGAGGATCGAGATGACGTTCTGGTATTGGGAAATGACGGAGACCTGGCGCTGGCTTTGCGGATCGTAAACGTTGGCGGCGGCGAATCCCATCATGTAGCCGATAATGGTGCCGCCCAGTTCCACGCTAGCGAAAATCAATTGCGCGGTGAATCCGACCAGCAGGCCCAAAATGCCTTCGCTGGCAATGAGGATGGCCAGTGCCGTCAGAGAAAGCTCGATCGATGGCAGCAGCGGTCTGACCACGGGGAAAATTACCAGGGACAGGGTCAGAATAACGCCGAGACGAACACGGGCCGACGCCATGCCGCTGCCGAAAATCGGCATGGTGCCGAACATGGCCGCCATGCGGGCCAGGCAGATCAGAAAGAGTTGGAACCCGGTTATGTCCAGGGGGAGGGCGTCCACGGTTCGGTTCAGCCTCCGGAAGAACCGATGGTGCTCAGAATCCCGCTGGTGAAGGAGAGCATCTTCTGGATCATCCAGGGAGCGAACAGGATCAGGGAGACCAATACCGCGACAATCTTCGGCACGAAGGTCATGGTCTGTTCGTTGATCTGGGTGGCCGCCTGAAAAATGCTGATAATCAGGCCGACCAGCAGGGCGCAGAAGAGCATGGGCGCCGCCAGCATCAACACCATTTCCACCGCCTGTCGGCCCAGAGTGACGACAAATTCAGGGGTCATGACAGATCCTTCCCGGGTTCAATGGCCATCAGAAAAAGCTCTTTACCAGGGAGCCGACCACCAGTCCCCAGCCGTCCACCAGGACGAACAACAGCAGTTTGAACGGCAGCGAGATGATCGGTGGCGGCAGCATCATCATCCCCATGGCCATGAGGACCGAGGCGACCACCATGTCGATAACCAGAAACGGAATATAGATGAGAAAACCCATCTGAAAGGCCCGTTTCAGCTCGGACAACATGAAGGAGGGGATCAGCGCCATGGTGGGAACATCATCCAGGTTTTCCGGCGCTTCGATATGGGCGATCTCCACCAGCAGGGTCAGGTCTTTCTCATTGGTCTGAGCGAACATGAACTCGCGCATGGGCAGCAGAGCCTTGTCGAGAGCGTCCGTCTGGTTGATCTGGTTGTCCAGGTAGGGTTGCAGAGCCGATTCGTTAATCTTGTTCCAGACCGGCGCCATGATGAAGAAGGTGAGAAAGAGCGACAGTCCGATGATCACCTGGTTGGGCGGCATTTGCTGCGTGCCCATGGCCTGGCGGATGAAGGAAAGAACGATGACGATGCGGGTGAAGGCGGTGGTCATCAGCAGAATGGCCGGCGCCATGGAGAGGACGGTGAGGGCCAGCAGTACCTGCAGGGCGGTTGCGACCTGCCCCGGTTCGGTCGCTTCACCGATGCCGACGGTCAAGGTCGGCAGCCCCTGGGCCTGAACCAGGAGGGGACACAACAGCAGCAGCCCGGTAAAAATCAGCAGGCGTTTCATGGCAGCTCTTCTTCGTAACGGGTTTGCAACGTTTCGTCAAAGGAGGTCTGCGGACGGGTTATTTGGGCAATCAATTCGACCCGGTCGTTTCCCAATCCCAGCAGGAATTCTTCTTCCCGTACCCGAATCAGACAAAGCCCCTTTTTGGGTCCCAGGGAACGCATTTCCAGGATCTTGATGGTTCCGGTTTTGGCGGCGGGGAAAAGACCGAAGCCTTTGCGGCTGAGAGCATAGAGCAAGAGAATGATGCCCAGCACGACGAGCAGGGCGATAATCATTTTGGTCCATGCGGCCAGCAGACCGGGAGTATCATCGGCGGCTAACGCCGGCAAGGGGAGCAAAGTAAAAAATGTGAGCCAGAGCGTTTTCATAGTGGGGTTGAGATAACCTTTCGGCAGAATCCGGCAGCCGGACAACGGCATCAGCCGAGATTCTCGATCCGTTCGGCCGGACTGACCACATCGGTCAGGCGGATGCCGAACTTTTCATTGACCAGTACTGCTTCGCCGCGAGCGATCAGTTGACCATTGACATAGACATCCAGAGCTTCGCCGGCGAGCTTATCCAGTTCGATGATACTTCCTTCCTGCATTTCCAGCAGGTCCTTGATCAGGATCTTCGTTCGTCCCACCTCAACGGCAAGTTGCAGGGGGATGTCGAGCAGAAACTCGAGATTCTTTACTTCTCCCGGCCCTTTCAGAGCCTGTTTTTCGTCCGCCATTTATTCACTCCCTTCCCGTTTGCTGATGACTCGTACGGCCTTGTTGCCGTTACGGGTTCCCGCTATCCCCGAAAATTTAGATTTTCCTTCCAGCAATATGGGAGTTTGTCCCGCAACGGTTCCAACGAAGCATGGGGGATCACCAGTGTCATAACCCCGCTCTGCCCTTCCATGGTCACGCTGAAGGTTACGGCGAGAACGCCGGCTTCGGGGGATACGATATTGACCAGCTTCGGATTGGTCTCGATTTTGAGCAGTTCCGGGTGCAACTGCTCCACTGGAGCGAAGGCTTTTTTAAGATCGGGACAAATGGCATCCAGCAAGGATTTCAACAGGTTGATTTCGATAACCGTCAGGGGGCGATTAAGGGGTACCACTTTTTGAGCCATGCCGCCGAGGACCAGTTCAAGAACAAAGAAGGATAATTGAGGATCCAGTAGAACCAGGGCTCCCGATTTGAAAGGTTCCAGATCGAGCAGTCCGATGGTTCCGTTGAGGGGTACGTTTTCCAGAAATTCGCCGAAGCCCAGGGAATCGGTGCCGGTGTAGCGGACCGTGGCCGGACGTTGCAACCGATTGGTCAGGGTAATGCTGAAATTTCGCCCAATGGATTCGAAAATGAGGTCGAGATTGGGAATTCTCCAGCGCGTCAGACCACGTCCGCCGAGCAGGTCCAAACTGCAGATCCCTCGTTCTGATGGCAGTGGCGGAACCTCAACATTGGTCTCAATGGTGCCGTGTTTGACCGCGGAAAGAAGCTCGGCAATTTCGTCTTTACTGAGAATGCGTTCCAAGTGGACCTCTACTGAACCACGAAGTCGGTGAAATATATGGTTTTGACCTTGCCGGCAGTCAGCAGGGCGTTAATGCTGCCCACCAGGTCGGCCCGGATTTGCAGTTTCCCCTGCAGGTCGCGGATTTCGTCAAAGGTTTTGCTGCTCAAATAGAGCAGGATGGTGTCACGAATCTGGGCCTTGCGTTCTTCGATTTCGCCCGTCGATTCGGGTGTGGCCAATTCCAGCGTCATGGATATCTTGAGGTAGCGGGTTTCCTCGGCGTCCAGAATATTGACGATAAAATCGTCCATGGGAATCATCGGTCCGATGGCCGGTCCCGTTTCTTCTGTCGCTTCGGTTTCCGTTTCTTCCTGGGCGGTTTCCTTGTCGCCGCTGGTGCCCAGCAGATAGGCACCAATGCCCACCGCCACCAGAAGCAGAACCGCTCCCAGGATGATGAGGATGAGTTTTAACTTGCCACCTTTTTTCTCTTCCGTGGTTGTTTCTTCGGGTTTGTTTGCCATGGTGTCATCTCTTTCCTGAGCAACAGGTAGCGTTACTCAGCCGTGGTGAATTTTGCAAACGTCAGAACGGAGCCTGCTTGCTGGCATCGATCAGGTATGGCAGGGCCTCACGATTGCTGCCGACACTTTCGAGAACAAATTCGACTCTCCGGTTGAGGGCCCTGGCTTCGGGACTGGTTTCCTTGATCAGCGGACGTTGCGAACCGTAGCCGACGGCGGACATGCGATCGAGGGGAACCAGTTTTTCCCTTTCGAAAAATTTGAGAACCGAAATGGCGCGCGCCATGGAGATATCCCAATTGGTAATTCCTCCGCCCGGCGGTGACTCATCGGTATGACCCTCGATCCGCAGATTCAACGGAAGGTTCTGGATCAACGCGGCGACATCCCGCAGGACCGGATAGGCTTTCGCGTCGACTTCGGTAACGCCCGAAGGAAAGAGGA
Organism: Desulfuromonadaceae bacterium; assembly: GCA_037387645.1. Taxonomy (GTDB): domain Bacteria; phylum Desulfobacterota; class Desulfuromonadia; order Desulfuromonadales; family Trichloromonadaceae; genus Trichloromonas. Next base: position 11,462 of record JARRKW010000057.1, on the reverse strand, counting down.
TGGCTTCTTCGATGCGAAGAACAATGGCACCCCGGTCCTTGACCAGCTTGATGCGCTGGTCAATTTTGAGACGCTGAAACTGAGTCAGCATCCTCTGATACAGGCGGCTAACCATATCATCCTGAATCGGAGCGAATTCGACGATCTTCGGTTTGGTGATGGAGGTTTTCTGACCGCCCTTCATGACCCCGAAGGCGTCGCGCAGTGAGCCGGCGGCATCGTGGAATTTGACCTTGTCCATGTTGGCCATGGACAGTAATAGGACGAAAAAAGTCAGCAGCAGGGTTACCATGTCGCTGAAGGTAACCATCCAGGCTGGAGCTCCCGCCGCTTCTTTTTTCTGTCGTTTGGCCATAATGTCTCTCTGTTGACTCCCTTGACGCTCGAAAGAACTATTTTTTGAAATTACTTTCGCGCAGGCTGGGGGCGACGAAAGAGTGCAGCTTCTGCTCCATCAGGCGGGGGTTTTCGCCCGCCAGCACCGACCGCATGCCTTCGGCGATCAGGGTCTTGCTCAGTACCTCTTCCGCCGACCGGCCCTTGAGTTTGCCGGATATGGGCAGGCAGACAACGTTGGCCAGAATCGCGCCGTAAAAGGTGGTCAACAGGGCGACGGCCATGGCCGGTCCGATGGAGGAGGGATCATCCATGGTCTGGAGCATCTGCACCAGGCCGATCAGGGTTCCGATCATCCCCATGGCCGGCGCGTAGGTGCCGATGGAAACGAAGATGTCCGCGCCGAAGTCATGGCGTTCCTGGATATATTCGATTTCTTTGTCGAGCATATCTTTCATGGCTTCGGCTTCCTGGCCGTCGACGGCCATCTGCAGGGCTTTCTGGAAAAACGGGTCGCTGACCTGATCGATGAAGGATTCCAGGGCCAGGATCCCCTCCTTGCGGGCCTTGCCGGCAAACATGATCAGTTGCGAGATGGTTTCCTGGGGAGAGGTGGCCTTATGGAAAACCGCTTTTTTAAAAACCCCGACAGCCTTGAAGACATCCTTGAAGGGATAGTGAATAAAGGTGGCGCCGGCCGTGCCGCCCAGAACGATGACCATCGAAGCCGGATCAATGAAAATAAGCAGCGAGCTGCCGGTCATGATGGCGACGATCAGCAGGGCAAAGGACGCGACAATGCCAATGACGGTCGATAGATCCAAAAAAATCACTCCAACGGAAAAATTGTTGAATCGGCCGCAACCCAACGCGGTCGTCGGACGAAAAAGATGTTGAGCAAATGCTGTGCCAGCATCGTCCGGATCGGCCCGAACCGGTTTGGCGGCGGGTTTCTTTCGTTGCTTTTTGCTTCAGCCGGGGTCGGTATGGCGCCATTGCCGGGTTGTTTTTCGCAAAGATTCGATAACGTACTGAAAATCCGGTCTGTCGCGCAGGCCGGATCGGTCGGCTATGGTGTTCCGGGGGATGAGAAATGGTTGTTTGCCGGGATTTTGCTCTGTCGATTGTATGACAAAGGGCCTGTTCAGGGGCCCGAAACCGGCATCTGGAGCTTTCGAGTCAAAATTCTGACTTTGACAGTAAATTTATAAATATCAATATGTTATTGGTTTTTTAGGAGGGTTATAGAGGGTGGTTTGCGGTCAGGATCGGATGCGGAACCGGCATGGTTGGTTTGGCGAAAAGAATCAACGCCGGGCTTGTCAGAAAAATGACTGAGACGAAACCGCGGGGGCTGGTCGGGATCGGCACGGAAGACCCAAGGGGGATAGCAAAGACCTTCTGCAGGCCTTCGACTCAGTTGCTGAAAATCTGTCGCAGCCCCTCTTCCAGAGAGGTCGGTTCGATATCGAAGGCGCTGCTCCAGGGTTGCGGATCACATTCATTTCCTTCGAGCAGCATGGTCAGCTGGCAGGAAGTGATGGGAAAGGCGGGGATCGATTCGAGCAGGGAGACGATGGGTTTCATCAGGCACAGGGGTTGATGGATCTTAACGACCCGGCCTTTGCCCAGGGCCCGGCCGAAGGCATCGAGCACTTCGTCGTAGCTATAACTTTTCGCACCGCCGCAGTGGTAGATTCGGCCGATGGTTTCGGGTCGTTGCAGCGCGCTGACGAAACTACGGGCCACCTCTTCCAGCGCCACCGGATTCATTCGGTAACGGCCATCCCCGAACACCGGTACCACCGGTAACTTGCGAATCAGATCTGCTAGCATGGTGACAAACTCGCTCTGCGCGCCGAAGATCAGCGATGGTCGGAATATGGTCCAGTCAAGGGTGCTGGAACGCACGGCTTCTTCCGCCTGCCACTTGCTCTGGTGGTAGGGGGATACGGCATTGGCTCGGGTGCCGTTGGCGCTCATATGGAGGAGTCGCCGGACCCCCTGGGTGCGGGCGGCGTCGAGCAGATTGCGGGTCGTTTCGATATGCAACTTTCCAAAGGTGATGCCACGGTTGGGAAATTCCCGGATGATGCCGATCAGGTGGATGGCGGCATTGCATTCCTCCAGGGCGCAGTCGAGAGAGCTGGCATCGGTGGCATCGCCGAAACGGATTTCAATCTGGGGGTGTTGGGGCAGTTTCTTCTCACTGCCGGGGCGAACCAGGCAGCGCACGATATGTCCGGCGCCGAGCAGTTGTGACAGGATTTCCCTGCCGACGAACCCCGTGCTGCCGGTTAGAAAAACTCGCATTGAAGGCCTCCTGCAAATAAGGCGCGAACGTTCGAAACACTAATCAACTTTAGCATAGCAAAAACTGGCAAATTTGCCCGTTGCCCCCGGGAAAATCTCTTTCGGATTTCTGGTGACTATCCCTTGATGACCACCAGGGGGCGCAGGCGCGCCACGATTCTGCCGATGCCGGAGCGTTCCACCACCTCGACCACATCAGCGACATCCTTGTAGGCGGCGGAGATCTCTTCGGCCACCGTAGCTCGACCAGCGGCCCGGATCAGGATGCCCCGGGCGGCCAGCTCCGCTTCGATGTTGTGACCGCGGGCGACTTTTTTGGCGGCGTGGCGGGACAGCACCCGGCCGGCGCCGTGACAGCAGGAACCGAAGGTTTCCGTCATGGCGCCCTGGGTTCCGACCAGGACGTAGGAGTAGCGTCCCATGTCGCCGGGAATCAGTACCGGCTGGCCGACGCTCCGATAACGTTCGGGCGTTTCCGGATGGCCGGGGGGAAAGGCCCGGGTGGCGCCCTTGCGGTGAACGCAGAGCCGCCGCTGCCTTCCTGCAACCAGGTGCGTTTCCAGCTTGGCGATGTTGTGGCAGACGTCGTAGATGACCGCCAGACGAAGATCGCCGGGGCCCAAGCCGAGGACCTGTTGGAAGGTTTCCCGTATCCAGGCGTTAATGATCTGGCGGTTGGCGAAGGCATAGTTGGCGGCGCCGGCCATGGCGGCCAGATACTGACGCCCTTCCGGGCTAGTTAGGGGGGCGCAGCAGAGCTGGCGGTCGGGGAGCTGGATGCCGTATTTGCGGCTGGCCTGCAGCATGCGTTTGAGGTAGTCGTCGCAGACCTGATAGCCGAGGCCGCGGCTGCCGGTATGGATGCTCAGGGTCAGTTGACCGGCAAAGAGGCCGAGGGTTTCGGCGGTGTCGGCATCGAATATTTCTTCGACCTCCTGCACTTCCAGAAAGTGGTTGCCGCTGCCCAAGGTACCGAGCTGGGCTCGACCCCGCTCCAGCGCCCGGTCAGAAATTAGCTCAGGGTCGGCTTCGGGGAGGGTTCCGCCGGCCTCGATGTGGTGCAGATCTTCCTTTTCACCAAAGCCCTGGGCAACGGCCCAGGCGGCTCCCTGCTCGAGAACTTTGCGTTCTTCCCGCAGGGAGAGTTTCAGGTCGCGGCGCTCGGAGCCGACGCCGGAGGGGATGTTGCGAAACAGGGTGTCGGCCAGTTGGGCCATAAAAGGGCGGATTTCAGCCGCGACCAGAGCACTGCGCAGCAGCCGAACGCCGCAGTTGATATCGTAGCCGACCCCGCCGGGAGAAACGATTCCTGCTTCGGCATCGAAGGCGGCTACGCCGCCGATGGGAAAGCCGTAGCCCCAATGGATGTCGGGCATGGCCATGGATGGACCGACGATGCCCGGCAGGGTGGCGACGTTGCGGACCTGTTCCAGGGCCTGTTCCTTTTGCAGGGCCGCAATCATCTTGCCGTCGGCAAAAATCAGCCCTTCCGTGCGCATATCCCCTTCCCGGGGAATGCGCCAGCGGTAGGCATCGATTTGTTGAATCTTCACGGTCATGGTTGTTCCTGTGGCCGTAATCTCCTGTCCCGTTACAGGTCGACGTAAACCCGTGCCCGCCAGCCGGATTTTTCCTTCCAGACCCGGACCTGGTGGTAAGTGATGGCCTTGACTTCGCGCTCGATGGGATGCCTGTCGGGATCGAAAGCCTCGCCCATGACTCGTCCGTTCAGGGTATCGTGACGGATGTCATCGATGATGTAGTCGGACGGTGCCAATTGCTGCACTTCGAACAGATAGAGGATTTCCCCAAGCCAGGCCACCAGTAGTTCGGCCTGGTCCGTTCCATGGACGGTCACCGGTACTTCCCTGACGGCCGCAATCGGGGCGCGACTGAACATCATCGCCTGCAGGCCCCGGGCCGCCGCGACAAAGACCTCTTGCGGGGAGGCGCCGGTAGCTTCGATGCCCATGTCCGCCGTATGGGCCAGCAGACGATAGCCGCTCATCGAAATTTCCCCGGTCCAGCTGGGGAGGGACGATCCCGGTTCGGCATCAGAGGGTCCGTTCCCAGATTACCCGGCAGACATCATGGTCTTCACTCCAGGAAACCTTGAGCTCCCCCTGATGGGCCTTGTGTAGCGCCCGACCAAGGTGTTCGGCCAGTTTCTCCTCAGTGGTTTCGATAACCAGATCGTCGTTTTCCCTGACCATGCGGATGATCCGTTCCAGGGGATTTTTGGCCATGGCCTTGG